>CAJWLP010000013.1 GCA_913043145.1 uncultured Bacteroidota bacterium | reverse complement strand
AACTTGAATTCAAAAATAGGTAGTACACCGTTTTAAAAGTGTATTTTCGAGTTAAATTATTTTCTTATAATGAACATGAACACCCTTCGATCTTTTCTTTTCATTCTTTTTCTAGTTTTTGTGTCAGTGTCTTCAGCACAAATGGATAAAGCGAATATTAGAACTATGAAGAAAATAGATCGGCTATCCAAAAGAGGAAAATTTGAAAATGCTGGAAAAAGAATGAGAGCGGTTTTGAATAAGTATCCAGTGAGTCTCAATTTATGGGATATGTACATTGGACTTACATATAATGACTATGTCCAAAAGCTTAATAAAGGGAATCCCTCAGAAATCAATGCTAAAAAGGCACTATTTGACCACTACAATGCTGTATATTATGCAAACATGTCTGTCCCATTTAACTCGAGGGCAAGTTCGATGTTGAGGGAGTTATATGTTGATAAAATTTACTATTCAAAAAAAACATTAGATATTCAATCATTGGAGCTATTAGAAAAAGCCAGACAAGAGATGAATTCACAGAACTATCAACTTGCAATCAATTTGTATAGTAAATCTTACTCATTAGATTCAAATAATTATTCAGCTTTAATCGGTTTGGGAAAATCACATGCTAAAATGGAGTATTACGGAAAGGCTATTCAATATTACAAAAAGGCCAAGTTGGCTCAACCAATGATTAATGAATCGAATAAGCTTTTAGCAACCGCATTACTTAAAAAAGGTGAATCCTCATTGGCATTAGAGGTATGTAAAAATAGTCTCTTGATTTATCCTGAAGAATCTATTTTTAGTTTGATGCACACGATTTTAGATGGACAAAATAAACAGTTACAAAGAAATTGGGTGTTGCGTTTATCTCCAATTAATATTATAGATGATTACTATCATAGGGGGCAGCTATTTGATAATCAGTTACATTTTACTCACTATCAGGATGCTATGCAAAGTGCTAAAGAATACTATGATATCAATGGCTTACTTAAAAAAGAAGTATCGCTACCAATAAGTCAGTATTTAGAAGTGTATTGTTGGGAGAAAATGTTGAAGGCAACAGAAGGTATGGATGTGCCTGCACTGAGTTATGCAAGATTTCTTCATGACAAAGGATTACTAGAACCTTATATTTTTATTAATTTATTCAATGTAGATTTATATGCTCAGTTTTCTCATTTTATTGAAAATAAGAAGAATGTTGCAAAAAATTTTATAAACCAATATTTAGTTTCGAGCGGTTTTTAGTATTAGTTGAAGCGTATTAATTTTGGTTTTGTAAACGTTGAATTTTGTCTAGGGTATCTGCTTTTTTCTGTTGCTCTTTGGTGATGACCTCAGGTTTGGCATTAGACATGAACTTTTCATTGTTTAATTTTTTTTCAATTCCATTAAGGAATCCTTGCAGACGTTTTATTTCTTTTTGAATTGATGAAGTGTCTATTTTTTTAACAAAACCTTTGAAAGTTATGCTTACCTCATCTGTTCCAATTAATGCCTTGAATTGAGTATTATCATCATTTTTTAAAGATTGAGTTACATTAGCAAGTTTCTGAATAATTCCAAAAGAGGTTTCATATATTGAATTATCTTTTGCATTCAAATTAATAGTGGCAGGAATTTTTGGAGATACTCCATTTTCATTTCTTTTTGCTCTAATTTCGGTTACAAGGCTGAATACGTGATTGTGAATTGAGGAATTAGAAGGTTTTTGTTTGGGCCAAGTCTGTTGGTTGATATATTGCCCGTTTCTATCTCCTAATCCATGCCACAGCTCTTCTGAAATAAAAGGCATAAAAGGATGAAGTAACTTTAAGATTTGATCAAATATGAAAGTAACTTGATCTAAATCTTTAGTATAAATAGGTTTACCATATGCAGGTTTGATCATTTCTAAATACCATCCACTAAAATCATCTCTTGTGAGCTTGTAAAGTTCCATTAATGCATCTGATATTCTGAAATCATCAAAAAATGAATTAACCTTTTGTGTAGCTTGGTGAATTCTGTGATTCATCCATTCGTGTATCTGAGATCCATGATTTAAAGAAAAATCATCGGGTTGATTAGAGGTATTTAAACCTTTTATAAGACGAAATGAGTTCCAGAGTTTATTGCAAAAGTTTCGGCCCTGTTCGCACAATGCTTCATCAAATAGGATATCATTTCCAGCAGGAGCACTAAGCATAAGACCCATACGTACACCGTCAGCTCCAAATTTTTCCATTAAACGAATAGGGTCGGGACTATTCCCCAAAGACTTAGACATTTTTCTCCTGTCCTTATCCCTAACAATACCAGTGAAATACACATTTTTAAATGGAATTTGTTTTTTGAAAGCATGACCAGCCATTACCATTCTTGCAACCCAAAAGAAAATAATATCAGGAGCAGTGACCAAGTCTGAAGTGGGGTAGTAGTAGTCTAATTCTTTTTGGCCTTCATCTTTGAATCCATTAAAAACACTTATCGGCCATAACCAACTACTAAACCAAGTATCTAAAACATCTTCATCTTGTTTTAAATCAGTGATAGACCATTTATCATTATCTAGTTTATCGATTGCTTCTTCTGCAGTTTTCGCAATAATGGGGGTGCCTTCTGGCGTATACCATGCTGGAATCCTATGTCCCCACCATAATTGTCTAGATATGCACCAATCTTTAATATTCTCTAACCAATGTTTATATGTATTTTTAAATTTAGCTGGATGGAATTGGATTTGGTCATCCATTACATCAGACAATGATTCTGGGTAGGATTTCATGAATTTCTTCATATCAACAAACCATTGAGCAGATAGTCTAGGTTCAACAATTGCCTTAGTTCGTTCACTTTTCCCTACCTTGTTTTTGATTTGTTCAGTTTTGGCTAAACTTCCATGATTTCTCAATTCTTTGATGATTAGTTCTCTGGCTTTAAATCGATCTTCTCCAATAAAAATTTGGGCAGAATCATTGAGTGTTCCATCATCATTGAAACAGTCAATAGTGGCTAATTGATGTCTTTTACCAATCTCATAATCATTAAAATCGTGAGCAGGTGTGACTTTTAATGCACCTGTTCCAAATTCAATGTCAATATAGTCGTCTGCGATAATAGGAATTGGTCTATCAACAAGCGGAACAATGCAAGATTTACCAATTAGGTGTTTGTATCTTTTATCATCTGGGTGAACGCAGATAGCAGTGTCACCCATAATAGTTTCAGGCCTAGTTGTGGCTATTTGTATGTGTTTATCACCATCAACTAGTTGATAGTTGATGTAATATAGTTCTGC
This sequence comes from uncultured Bacteroidota bacterium, assembly GCA_913043145.1. GTDB lineage: Bacteria > Bacteroidota > Bacteroidia > NS11-12g > UBA9320 > UBA9320. Next base: position 35,006 of record CAJWLP010000013.1, on the reverse strand, counting down.
ATTCTGTTCCTCATGATTGACTTCTTCATCACTAAGTGCCGTTTTACCAACCGGATCCCAATTAATCATTCGTGTTCCATGGTAAATATATCCTTTAGAGTGTAAGTCAATAAATGAGTCAATCACTGCTTCAGATAATTCAGACTCCATTGTAAACCTCGTCCTTTCCCAGTCGCAGCTGCAACCTAACTTTTTTAGTTGTTCAAGAATGATGTTTCCATATTTGTCTTTCCAATCAAAAGCATGGTCAAGAAATTCTTCCCTAGTTAAGTTATCTTTGGAAACTCCTATATCCTTTAGTTGCTGAACGACTTTATTTTCAGTTGCAATAGAAGCGTGATCAGTTCCAGGAATCCAACAAGCATTATAACCGAGCATGCGTGAACGTCGGACTAATATGTCTTGAATGGTATTGTTCAGCATATGACCCATGTGTAGTATCCCAGTAACATTTGGGGGAGGCATAACAATGGTATAACTTGGTCTTTCATCTGGAATAGATGAAAAAATCTTTTGTTCAATCCATTCGTTGTACCAACGTTGCTCAATACCTTCTGGGTTATAATTAGCTGAGATTTCCATGATTTAATTCTTGGTTATTATTTTTTTTGGATGATGAATGTCTTGCAAATAAAAAAGCCCATCGTGGTTTTACCAAGACGGGCTTTGTAATATTTAATATTAAATGTCTATCTTCTTTCTTTAATACGTGCACTTTTACCGGAGCGACCTCGTAAATAAAATATTCTAGCTCTTCTAACTTTACCTCTTCGATTCACTTCAATTTTATCAATGTTAGGGGAATTTGTTGGAAATATTCTTTCAACACCAACACCGCTACTAATTTTTCGAACAGTGAAGGTTTCGTCTAGTCCAGTATTTCTACATTGTAGAACTGTACCTTGGAATACTTGAATACGTTCTTTATCACCTTCTTTAATTTTGTAGTGAACAGAAACGTTGTCACCTGCTGCAAATTCTGGTAAGTCGGTTCTTATTTGATCTGCTTCTATTTGCTTTACTAAATCCATTTTATTAATAAGTGGGTGCAAAAGTAATAAAAAGAATGAGGGCTTATTAACATTAATAAAAAAAATGTAGATATTTTCAAAGAAAAAAGAATCGGTATTTAGGTAGATATATAAATAAATTTTACTTTTGCAGCTCTAAAAATAATATGTACGCAATAGTTGATATAGCAGGCAAGCAATTTAAGGTTCAAAAAGACCAGAAATTATATGTCCATAGGTTAGGTGAAAATACAGGAAAGTCCGTTAGTTTTGACAACGTTATGCTTGTTGACGATGCTGGAAAGGTTACTGTAGGAACTCCTTCAATTAAAGGAGCAACTGTTAAAGCTAAGGTACTAGAACATCTTAAAGGAGATAAGGTAATTGTTTTTAAGAAAAAAAGAAGAAAAGGGTATAAAGTCAAAAACGGACACAGACAATACCTTACGCAAATTCAAATTGAAAGCATCAAAGCAAAATAATCATGGCACATAAAAAAGGAGCTGGAAGTAGTAAGAACGGAAGAGAGTCGCACAGTAAACGACTTGGTGTTAAAATATATGGAGGACAAGAGTGTATTGCTGGTAATATTTTAGTAAGACAACGTGGTACTGTTCATCATCCAGGTAAAAATGTTGGAATAGGTAAGGATCACACTCTTTTTTCACTAACTGATGGTAAAGTAGAGTTTAAGAAAAAGGCAAACAATCGTTCATTTGTGAACGTGATATAAAAAAAATATTTTTTTTTATTTGGATAGTTGTTCATCCGAATATTAGTTATAAATTTGTATAGACAAACGAGTCAATCATTAACCGTCTCTAACTTATAGGGACAACATAGATTAAAGACCTTGGGCGTTCTAGCCCAAGATTTAGAGTTTTCATAGTCAATTGAAAAGGTCCTCTCGGGGACCTTTTCTTATTTATAACATTTAGTGTAATATGATTATTGAAATATCTTACTACCAATCCGTACAAGCGTGCTCCCACATTCAATAGCTTGCGGATAGTCACTACTCATGCCCATAGATAGTGTTGTCCATTTCATTTGATCTTTTCGTTCACTGAAAAATGAATGGAGCTTATTAAATTCAGATTTTACAATATCCTTGTCGGAAGTATTGGTTGCCATCCCCATTAAACCGATGATTTTAACGTTTTTAAATTCTGAAAATTGATTCGATTCAATAATCTGAATTACTTCATCTATTGTGAAACCAAATTTGTTATTTTCTTGTGCAATGTGAATCTGAAGTAGAATTGAAATAACACGGTTATATTTTTTGGCTTCTTTATTAATTTCCTTAATCAGCTTTAATCGATCAACAGAATGAATAAGATGAATGAATGAAGCAATGAATTTGACTTTGTTTGTTTGTAAATGTCCAATCATATGCCACTGAACGTCATCGGGCATAAGTTCTTTCTTTTTTATTAGTTCTTGCACTCTATTTTCAGCAAAACTTCGTTGTTTATATTGATAAGCATAGTTTAGTTCATCAATGGTTCGGTATTTTGATACCACAACTAATTCTACATTTCCTATTTCTTGCCGTAATTGTTTGATATTTTCGCGTACAGAATGAGACATAAATTACTCGCAAAGATATTTTTACTTTACTTAATAGTTATAGTTGTAGGGTGTAATTCTAATTCTGAAAAGCTTTCAGATGGTATTATAGAAAAAAAAGTAATGATTGAAATTATAAAAGATTTAAAAATCTTAGATGCTGCTCAAAAATCTTTTATCACTGGAAGTTTAGAAGCTAAGAAAATCAGAGATACCTCATATACAATAGTGTTTAATAAGTATAATACTGACGCACATCAATTTGATTCTAGCTTAAGAGCTTATGCTCGAAATCCTAAATTGCTGTCCGAAATGATGGAAGAGGTAGGTAAAAAGATAAATACTTATAAGTAGTGCTTTATCCGAAAAATATTCATTTCAAATTGAGTTTCAATCAGGTTCTTGAAATTGCAAAAAATCAATGCGAAACTAATTTAGGTCGATCTATCTACAAAAAATTAAAGTTTACTAATAAACGAGAAGTTTTATGTCTTTGGCTTACTCAAACTCAGGAGGTTTTCGATATTGTTAGCGAGGGAAAACTAAATGTTCAATTGACACTAGATTGTGATTTACACGAGAAAACAGCCGAAATTCAGGGATTTTTCTACGAAATTGAGTCTCTACAAGGAATTTATGATTTATTAAGATCCACAAAAAAAGTGGATGATTTTTTCAAAAATAACATTGATGAATATCCTGAAATTTCAAGGATATTTAAGGACATATCTATTGATTATTCATTAATTAACCAAATTGAACAAATTCTTGACCCTAACGGAAAAATAAAGCCTTCTGCGTCTCATGCTCTTCGAAAAATTTATTCACAAATTAAAAAAGCAGAAAACAATATCTTTAAAAGTTCAAATGATATTTTTTCAAAAGCAAAAGATAAAGGGCTGCTTGCTGACACAGAAATAGGTATCAAAAATGGGAGAGTTGTGTTACCTGTTCTGTCTGAGCATAAACGTAAGATCCATGGTGTTTTAATCGATCAATCTGGTACAGGAAAGGTGTCATATATTGAACCCATTGAGATTGTTAGCCTTAATAACGATTTATCAGAATTATTAATAAAAAAGAGGCAGGAAGTTATTCGTATTCTTAAAAATGTAACACAACAGATTGTATTAAATCTTAGCCAAATTAAGAAAGCACGCCAGCAGTTGGCTTTTTACGATTTTGTTCGTTCAAAAGCACGATTAGCATCAGACTGGAATTGTGTTAATCCTCATTTTGATTCATTCACTCAAGTAGTAGATAGTAAACACCCTCTTTTACAGAATAGGCTTAATGGTGAGGATAAACCTTTGGTCCCTCTAAATTATGCATTGAACAAAGACAATCGAATTATTGTAATTTCAGGCCCTAATGCTGGAGGGAAATCAGTTGCTTTAAAGACAGTTGGCTTACTACAGGTAATGTTACAACACGGATTTATGGTTCCTTGTTCTGCTGAAAGTACTTTCCAACTTTTTGAAAATATTTATATAGATATTGGAGACGATCAAAGCATTGAATCAGATTTAAGTACCTATTCATCTCATCTCAAGTCAGCAAAACATATTGTTAATTTTTGTGATGAAAAAACATTGGTTCTGATGGATGAGATTGGAACTGGAACCGATCCCATGTTCGGGGGACCCATAGCTGAAGCTATTTTAGAGTCTATTCATGCAAAGAATGCTTATGGTATTATTACAACACATTTCAGTAATATTAAAGCCAGAGCTGATCGGTTAAAAGGAGTGAGAAATGCTGCTATGTTGTTTGATATTGACAATTTGATTCCTTTATATAAGCTTAAAGTTGGTCAACCTGGAAGTTCATTTGCTTTTGAGGTAGCTAGCAATATTGGTCTTAATAAAAATCTTATTAAAAGAGCAAAAGCACTAACTGATACTAAACAGTACGATTTAGATGAATTACTCTCAGATGTGCAATCACAGCAAGAAAAATTAAAGTTAAAAGAGCGAGAATTGAACGAAAAATTAGCTAATGCTAAAGTCTTCGAACAAGAATATAGAACATTAAAAGATAGAATAGAAAGTCAAAAAAATCAAATAATACATCAAGCAAATAGTGAAGCAAGTTCAATTATAAAGACAGCTAATAAAGAAATAGAAAAAACAATTAGAGTCATTAAAGAAAGTTCAGCCAACAAAAGAAAAACAGATAAAGTCAGAAAAACTCTAAATCAGAAAGTTGAAAAATTTGAGAACAATCAATCGACGATAAAATCAGTTGAAATAAATTACAAAATTGGTGATCAAGTTCAGGTTATTGGGTCAAATACCGCAGGAGAAATCATTGAGATAAAGAAGAATAAGATTACTATAAAGTTTGGTAACTTAGTTACCAAGACTAGTATAGACAACATTGAAAAAGTTGGTAATTCGACTTCCAAACAAGTAAAAAAATATATTAGTGATTCATCATATCTTCATAAACAACAGAACTTTAAGACTGAAATTGATATACGAGGAATGAGAACTCATGAAGCTCTTAATAAGTTAGATAATTTTATTGATACAGCATTGATAATGGGGGTTTCAGATTTAAGAATACTCCATGGCAAAGGGAATGGAATTTTAAAAACGGAGATCAGAAAGCATTTGAAATTTAATCCATCAGTCGTGAAAATAAAATACGAACGAGTAGATTTTGGTGGTGAGGGTATTAGTATTATAGAATTAGGTTAATTTCGCTAGCACCGCATTTTATAACTCATGAAACAATTATTTAAATATGGAGATACCAAAGAATTTTATAAGGTTGTGTCAAAGAAAGACATTGCAAAATTTAATGGATCAGAAGTTCATCCTTATTACAGCACTTTTGCACTTGCCCGCGATGCTGAGTGGTCTAGTCGACTTTTTGTTTTGGATATGAAAGAAGTCGATGAGGAAGGAATAGGAACATTTATCAATGTGAAGCATATTTCCCCTGCATTAGTTGGTGACGAGGTGAGATTTATTGCGACTATAAAAAGCGTTATTCATAATGAAGTTACATGTACTATAACTGCAAAAGTCAAAGGTAAATTAATTGCTAAAATAGAGACTGGGCAAAAAATATTAAATTTAGATGAGCTTGAAGCTCTAAAAAGAAAAGCGAAAAGTGGCTAAAAAGAAACAAAGAGAACATAGCATAACACGAAACAAGAGAGCCTTTTTTGAGTATACAGTTGGAGAAACTTTTGAGGCAGGAATCGTATTAACGGGAGCCGAAATAAAATCAATTCGAGACAAGAAAGTGAGCATATCCGAAGGGTATTGTTTTTTTGATGTTCATGGAATATTTAAAATTAAAGGTATGCGGATATCTGAATTTAAAAATGCAGGTTATGCCCAACAAAACCCAGATCGTGATAAGTTACTACTTTTAACAAAAACAGAGCTTAAAAAGGTTAGAAATAAATTAAAAGATCAAGGAATAACAATTGTTCCAATAGAAGTATTTATTTCTAGTCAAGGATTTGCAAAAATTGAAATAGGCCTTGCTAAAGGTAAAAAAATACATGACAAACGCGATAGTTTAAAGGATAAGGATGTAAATAAAGAAATTAAAAAATATATGTAAGTAGATATATTGAAATTCGAATTCAAAATCTGACTTTATTCTTGAATAAAGCTATAAATTCGCATCTTCATTGCTCACGTGGTGAAATTGGTAGACACGCCAGCTTGAGGGGCTGGTGTCCGCTTTAGGACGTGCTGGTTCGAATCCAGTCGTGAGCACATTATCCAAATTAATTTACTTAAATATAAAAAAAGATGAAATTCGGAACTAAAGCTATTCATGCGGGGCTCCAACCTGACAGTGCGACGGGAGCAATTATGACTCCAATTTATCAAACGAGCACCTATATACAAGATGGAATAGGTAATCATAAAGGGTTTGAATATAGCCGAACAGGTAACCCAACAAGAAATGCCCTAGAATCAAATCTTGCCGCTATTGAAAATGGCAAATATGGTGCATGTTTTGGTAGCGGTCTTGCTGCTATTGATTGTGTGATTAAGATGCTTAACCCTGGTGATGAGGTTATTTCAACTAATGATCTTTATGGTGGTTCTTATCGAATTTTTAAAACCATTTTTGAAAAGTATGGCATAAAATTTCATTTTGTTGATATGCTTGATATTCAAAACATTATTGATGTGGTCAATGAAAGGACCAAGTTAATTTGGGTAGAAACACCAACAAATCCCATGATGAACATCATTGATATTGAAGCCGTTTCTAACATTGCAAAGTCCAATAATGCTATGTTAGCTGTTGATAACACTTTTGCAACACCATATTTACAAAATCCATTGGATTTGGGTGCAGATATTGTTATGCATTCTGTAACCAAATATTTAGGTGGTCATAGCGATGTTGTAATGGGAGCTTTGGTATGTAATGATGACAAGCTTGCAGAGGAGATGTATCGAATTCAAAATAGTAGTGGTGCTGTAACGGCTCCAATGGATTCATTTCTTGTTCTGAGAGGTATAAAAACTCTTCATGTCCGATTGCAACGTCATTGTGAAAATGGAGAAAAAATAGCTCGTTGGCTAGTCAATCATTCAAAGGTTGATAAAGTATACTGGCCTGGTTTTGAAAGCCATACCAACCATGAAGTAGCTAAACGTCAAATGAGAGGTTTTGGTGGAATGATTTCATTCACACTCAAGGGAAACGAGATTGAAGATGCTAAGCAAATTGTTAAGAATACACAACTTTTTGCATTAGCTGAGAGTCTTGGAGGTGTTGAGAGTTTAATTGGTCACCCAGCTACAATGACACATGCTTCAATTCCGAGAGAGGAAAGAGAAAAATCAGGTGTTGTTGACTCCTTAATTCGATTGAGTGTAGGAATTGAAGATGCTGACGACTTGATTTCAGATTTGGATAAAGCCATGCCATAGTAATCGGTAGAATTTGAAGATTCAAAACGTAAAAAATGAGTTGGATGGTGTTTTATATGCTATTGAATCAAGGGACTTCATAGATAATGACCCTATTTCAATCCCTAAACGTTTTATAAAAAAACAAGATATCGAAATTTCTGCATTCTTTGCCGCGATCTTAGCTTGGGGACAACGAAAAACAATTATTAAAAATACCAATAAATTGATGGATTGGATGGGAGAGGAACCCCATCGATTTATCATGGATCATTCTTATGCAGATTTAAAGGTCTTTGAATCATTTGTCCATCGTACATTTAACAGTACTGATTGTCTTTATTTTATTGAGGTATTAAAGAGATTATTCTCAAAAGAAGATTCACTTGAAAATTATTTTGTAGGTGATTCAGTTAAAAGTCGATTAATTAATTTTAACCATCAATTTTTTGATTTTGATTTTGCTCCAAAAAGAACAAAGAAACACATTGCAAATCCATCAAAGAATTCTTCAGCAAAACGCTTAAATATGTTTTTACGATGGATGGTAAGAAAAGATGAAATAGATTTTGGAATTTGGGAATCAATCAAACCTGCAGAGTTGCGATGTCCCTTAGACGTTCATGTCCAAAGAGCTGCATTTCATTTTGGGTTATTATCTAGAAAACAACAAGATTGGAAGGCTGTAGACGAATTATCTGATTCTCTTATTTTACTTGACCATTTGGATCCTGTTAAGTATGATTTAGCGTTATTTAAGTGGAGTGAATCCAGGGATATGAAATAGGGTGCAATTCTACTTTAATAGAACTCCATTGTTCCACTTTTCGGTTTTCCATTTACTACCATCAAGCTTCCAATATTCCCAATTTCCGTGTTTCATATTTTCAATAAATTCACCTTTGCATTTACCAAACAGATTTGTTGCACCAAGTTTCCATTCTCCCATTTTTTTTCCATCTACATAACTTCCCTCATCCGGGCCTCCTTTAGCATATTTATGCTCTACCCAAGGTCCAGATTTAAGATTATTCCTATACTCACCGTAGGTGTCTAAACCTTGTTGTTTAAATAGCTTATATGGACCATTTAATTGATTATTTTTAAATGTTTTTATCTCTAATGGGTTACCACTCATGGTATATCTAATATTTTGACCTTCTAATTTTCCCATTAAATAAAACGAACTCTCTATCAATTTGCCTTCTATGGTATAGGTGTTTTTCTTACCGTCAGTGAATCCATTGATGTAGTCTGATGTTTCGGCAATTTGACCATTAATGTGATACAGTGTACAAGAACCGTGTCTCAATCCTAGATGGTAATTAATTTCTTTTCTCTTTTCTCCATCACGGTCATAAGACATAATTAAACCCTCAGGCTTACCACCTTTATATTGCCCTTTTTGTTCTATTTTTCCGTTGGAATGATAAAGAATAAAATCACCTTGTTCGAGCCCATTTTCAAAAGTTGCTATTTTTCTTATTTGTCCATTTTTGTAATGTAGAATATATTCACCATTCAATTTACCATTTGAATAGGAGCAATATACTTCTGGTGATCCGCTCTGATAGAAGGTTTGAAATGACCCGTGTCTAACCCCATTCATGTATTGAATATCTTGATTTTGCTTGCCATTTTCATACCAACTTTTAAATGAGCCATCAATTTTTCCATTAGACCATGTTATTCGTTGCATGGGTTTATTATTGGATGGCCATAGCAATAATGATTCACCAGAATATAGAGCATTGTTGTACATGTAATCGCCAGACTCATTTTTAGTGAGTTTACTAAATGCTATTTTATTTTGACTGAATACTATGGTAATAGTAAATAAAAAGGTGGTGGTAATGGTTTTTCTCAATGACATTATCGCAAATTTACATTTAGGAATAAATTTATTTAGGTATACTTAGAACGATTTTTTCAGTGTCTTGCATGTTCATACAATCGAAGTGTCCTCTTGGGCATTTTTCACTACCTAATTTACTGCATGGGTGACAGGCTAAATCCACTAAATGATTTTGAACTTTTTCTTTGGATACATAGGCGTGCATTCCAAGTTTTGGGTGAGTATTTCCCCATAATGTAATGATATCGACATCAAAGCACGATGCAATATGCATCATGCCTGTATCACCTGTAATTATCGTTTTTGAATATTTGATGATGTATGCAGAATCATCAATGGTCAGCTTATTACACAGGTTAATTATATTTTTATGATTTGAATTATTCATAATAAAATTAGCCTTTTTTGTGTCTTTGTCACCTGCTCCAATTAAAACCATGGGAATGTTGTTTAAACGCTTAAATAAAGATAGCAATATGTCATTTGGTATTTGTTTGGTCAAGTAAGTAGCACCCAAAGAGATAACATAGTATTGGTTTTTTATGAGATTATATGAATCTAAATCAACTTGTATTTGATTTGGTATATGATATTCAACACCTAGATTATCATTTGAAATATGTAAAGATTTTAGACCTTCAAAATATCTGTCAATGATATGAATATTTGGAAGTAAGTCTATTTTAAAATTTACGAATAGCCATTTTTTAAAGTTTAATTTATTGAATGAATACCATTTTGCTTTTAAAGCTCTTTTAATTGTTAATGTTCTGATGTTTTTGTGAAGATCAATTACAATGTCATATTTCTCTTTTTTTAAGTCAATAATTAGACCTTTTAAGTCATTATTCTTAAGTCTTTGAACCTTGTTAACATGAGGGTTATTGATAATTAAACTAGAAAAATTTTCTTTTGTTAAAAAATGAATATCAGGATTTGAAAGTTGTTTTTTAACACACCTTATTATGGGAGAGGTAAGAACTATATCTCCTATGCTACTTAGTCTTATTATTAGGACCTTCATTTTTTGGGGCATAAATAAGTTCATCATTCAAAAATGCATTTTCAGTGATATATGCTGCTGAAATATTATTTTCAATCATTGCAATAACAACTGTTTGTGATATATTATGTTCACTATGAATACTCATGATGTGTTTAATGATTCCATATTTACCTTTCATAGAACAAGGTAGTCTTGAAACATCAAAATCACCAGTACTAAAAAAGGCATTGTAAAAATCCCAATTGTACATACCGGTAAGATCATTGGTGTCTTTCTTTTCAAATCGAGTTTTTTTATAATAATCTATGTATTGGTAGGAAATAGAATTACATTCATTAAAATACAATGTATCTTGTATTTTGATTTCTACTTCTTCTTGAGCAAACAATGTAAAAGTTGTAAAAAGATTAAATATTAATATCAATTGCTTCAAAATACTATTTTTTGTGTTTGTACATAAACGGTTTACAGAACAAATAGTTACGACCAAAATAATATAAATACACATAATAAAGTGAATAACTCTATGTTTTACGTATGTAATTCTAAATAAATTTGTTTTATGAAAAATTTAATTATTACTGTCATTCTCTTAAGCTCCATATATTCTTATGGTCATAAGACAGATTCCATTGGTATTCGTATTAAAAATAGAGTTACTTACATCATTCACAAAGTTGAAAAAGGAGACGGGTTATATAGTCTTAGTAGAAAATATAATGTAAGTATTCAATCTATAATCGATAAAAATCCAGGTTCAAATGAACTCATCAAAATAGATCAGTTGATTTGGATTCCTAGCAAGATTGAGCCTGTTTTACAAGAAAAAGTAGTTCGTAATTTTTTTAACAACAACCATGCCTCCGAAGAAACTATTCATGAATCAACAATAGAGCCAAGTAATCAAGTAAGTACATTTGCAATATATCATAAAGTAATGGATGGAGAGACATTGTACTCCATCAGTAAAAAATACGATACTAGTGTTGAAATGATAAAGAATCTAAACAATATCAGTATAGATAATATTTCAGTTGGACAACGTTTACTAGTTCAAGATGGTCAAGCTAAAACTGTTTATATGGAGGATAAACGGAATGATTCATTTTCTTCTAGTAAAACCAAACCATATAAAGATGTGGGTTTTGATACTAAGGTAGAAACAAAAACTATAAAGAGTAATGATTATTCTATTAAAATAGAAAAACTAAAAGATTATGATATAGAAAAAGTCGAAGAAAGTGGTTTAACATTTGTAGGGGATTACAAATTACCTGACAATAAAAATTTTGCTTTACATTTCAATGCTCCTTTGGGTCAAGTTATCATGGTTACTAATCCTAAAAATAAAAAGACTGTTTTTGTAAAAATTATAGGTAATTTCTCAAAGTTAGAAAGTAGTTCTGAGATTATTAAATTGTCTTCAATATCCGCTTCAAGTATTGGTATAAAAGATAAAGATAAAGTAACGCTTAGTTATGCAATCGCTAGGTAGTTATTTACAGTCAAATAAAATTTCTGAGGTTTATTTATATGCCTTGTTTTTAGGCTTCGTCTCTCTATGGGTATCGCCATTTTTTGTGAGTTTGGTAACGGTTTTATCTATTATTTATGTTTTTTTAAATTATAGGATTCTTTCTTCTAAAAATATCAAAAGGCTAGTTTTTATAACCATTACCATACTGCTAATAAGTATTCTAGATACCTTTATAAGTGGGTTTTCTTCTATAGCTTTATCAAAATTTCTTTTGCTAGTTGGGTTTGTATTTATTTTAACTTCATCTCTAATTTTGTTTGAAAAAAGTAAAGATAATCTGATTCATTTTACGCTAGCTATATCTTTAGTAGTTGCTATTATAAATGTAATTGCACTTAGTAATTACTTTTTAAATATGGATTTCTATAATGTACTCTTACTCCAAAGTAAAAGTATACCTATTCCCAACATGCATCATATTCATTTTGGGATAATTAATGCATGTGTAATAGCTATTTTAGGAGGTTTGATTGTTACCCAGAAGCTTAAAAAAACTCAAAAAAATCTTATAACTTTTCTTGTCATTTTTATAATTATCTCTTTCCATGTTTTGAGTTCAAGAACAGGTTTACTTTCTTTTTATTTTGGGGTTGTAGCATCTTTAATTGCCTACGCTTTTCAAAAAAAATCCTATAAAGAATTAATTTTTGGTTTTTTATTGATTTTGGTTTCAATATCCATGTCCTATTATTTCAGTACATCATTTCGAAATAAGATTGAAAATAGTATAGAGGACTACAATAGTTGGGGAAAAGGGGATGAAATGAATTTTAAATCAATGGCCATGAGAATTGAGGCCTCGAAAATGTGTGTAAAGATTATTGGAGAATATCCACTTGGAGTTGGTGTTAAGGCTCAAGAACAGGTTCTTCAGGCTACTTATGTTAAAGAGGATACACCATTGGATATAGAAAACAGGGTAGGTCCTCATAATCAGTTTCTTGAGTTTGGTGTGAAGTATGGTTGGATTGGCATAATTTTGTTAGTACTTTTTTTTATTAGTTTGATTCCTGTTATCAAACAATCATCATTTCCATTGGTTGCTGTAATTACTATCATTTTAATCTCATTATTTTTTGAGTCTTTATTGGAAAGACAGACAGGGATATTTTTATTTAGTTTATTTATTCCTCTCGGTATTTCCTTATTTAAAAAAGAAATTTCATCAAATTATGAGGAAAATATGACTTCTATCTAATATTCTTGATTGTAAATTTGTGGACATAATGGCAAGGCTGCAAACAGGGTTTTTCTTAATTCTTTTAACATCGATTGGTTTTAGTCAAGAGTATGATAATGTGGAAGCGGATGTTGATCAATCAATAAACGATAAGATATCCTCGTCTTTTTTTGACTGGAAATCTCGATTACACACAGGGGTGTCAAGTTCTTTTTTTGTGGATTTCATTACCTCTCCGTTGAGTTATATTGATATAGTGTATACTGATCCAGGAAATGTTAAGCGTATCGAAGAGGGTGCTGTTCAGACAACATACTCCTCTTTTTATACTGTAGGTTTTGTTCCGAGATACAATTTATTTGAAATGGAAAATAACTTGGCACTGGCAGTATCTGCTCCAATTGCAATAGGGTTTGGTAATGCAATGCCGGCATCGGAGTCTGTAAATGGTGGAAGTGGTTTTGGTAATTTTCAATTACCCATATTCTTGAATGTTTTTTATGGAGCTGAGTCAACATACGATGCTAAGGATCAAATTGGTTTTAATGTAGGCTATGGTGTTGAATTCAATAAAATTGGGCTTTTAGGTTTTTCTTCATCACCTCAAAATGAAAATATGAATAAATCATGGATAATGCCTGCTTTTACAGCTGGGGCACAGTTTTACAGAGGGTTATCTCCCATGGAAGTAAATGTGAAATTTGGATATGGGGAAATCAAAAATCAACGTGTGGATGAAAATGGTTACCCATTAATAAATGGTAAACGAGTAACTAGAGCTTCTTCAATTAAATTAAGCGTTATTTACTATTTCTAGTCTTATTTTAATATTAAATTAAGTTTGTTTCCATCAAATATTTGCATGGCTTGAATTCCAATATAATCAAGTAGTGTTGGAGTAATATCAACAGTGCTGGCTGCGTCATTAATCTGACTTGACAGTATATTACTTCCCATAAATATTAGTGGAACATGGGTGTCATAATAAAGCGGACTGCCATGAGTTGTTCCGTGATGTCTATAGTCTATTAAATGATTTTTTTCACCAATTATTTTTATGAAATAACCATGATTTGGGTTATAACTATTTCTTGTTTTTTCAATAAATATCTTGTTGCATTTCAGATCATTAATATCCAAAAATGATATTGTTTCTCTAACATAATTTAATTTTTTAAGATGGTATTGAATGGTATTAATCAATTCTAAGGAATCTATATCATAACTATTTAAAATCTCAAAATTGGGCTCAACACCTCTATACCCAGAAGATGCTAATATGCATGACTTATTTAAATTTAGATCTTTTTGAACTAACAAATTAATAGAATCAATATCTAGTTCAAATTTATTGTAAGATATTCTTTTAGCTTGTGATCCGCTATTTATTGCTAGTTCTGGAAATGGAGCTACGCCATGATCTGAAGTTAGGGTAAGAACATAATTTTCTTGGCCAATTTTATCATTCAAGAAATTTATAAATTCCATTAAATATTGATCGAGTTTATAATAGTAATCTTCAATTTCGTAGCTATCCGGACCAAATTCATGACCAATATAGTCTGCAGCAGATAGGCTTATCGTAATAATATCAGTATGTGTATTTTTCCCTAGATTTTGATTTTCAATTAGTTTCTTGGAAAATTCTAGTACAAACTTATCTCCAAATGGAGTGTTCCACAGAAAATCTCCAATTAGTGTATTTGAGTTTTGGTTTGAGTTAATGTTAGATAGGGTGTGCGGAAATAGTGGTGAAAAAAAGCCGTCTTCTTGTTTTATATTATCTTTTGTTATGTCATAATATGATTTAGATTTTGAATTTAATTGCCATCCACTATTAATGTCATCTGCTAATATTTTTTTGCCCAAATAATTTTTGACCCAATTAGGAAATGGTTCGGAGTAATAATCAGTACTCACCATTTGTGTGCTTTCAGCATCAAACCAAAAAGCACGATTTGCGTAATGGCCTCCCATTAAAATGGAAGCACGATCTTTTAATGAAACACTATATGACTTAGATTTTGGATTACTAGATTTTATGATATCACCAATGCCAGGTTTTAATAGGTTTTTAGCAGATGATTTTGGTAGACTACATTTAGTAATACCGACAAAGTTTACACTAGTATCCAATATTGAATAATAACTTTTTTGTTTATTTCTGTAATATATTGAGTTATTAGTAATTCCATTATTTGATGGGTGACAACCAGTTGCTATAGTAGCGTGCCCAGGAGCGGTTGATGTATTGGCATGGTTATGATGTGTGTTGAGAAATGATTGTCCATTTTCTGCTAAATATTTTAATCCTCCATTCAAATTAGAATGATATTTACTCATATAATCTCCCCTCATTTGATCAACACTAATTAGTACAACCAATTTAGGAATCTGATGTTCTTTTTTGATTTTACAGCTCAAGCAGGAAGCTAAAATTAGGGCATAAAATTTATTCACATCACGAATTAAACACAAGCTATTCTAATATTTAAGAATTTTTGAATAATATTATCGATAATTTGTTTTAAGTTCAATGCAATGCCATATTTGTATATGCGATTATATAATCTCTTATCAATATTTATATTCACATCACAAGCTTTTGGACAAAACTATACCCAGGGAACAATTTATGATCAAAATGATAATAGTATTACGAACGTAAAGGTTACTATTTCTGGCACTAAAAACGCTTCATTTTCAGATGATAACGGAAAGTTTATTTTAAAATTCTATAATGAGGAAACACCTGTTGTCTTTACTCATCCAAACTATGATACTTTAAATATTATGCTTAAACCTTCAGATGATCGTATTATATATCTTCAAACCAAGTACAATACGAATGATTATCATTTGGGGTTTATGGCTGGTTATATTGATTTTTCAAATAAAAACAAGAACAAGAATCTTGAGAACATGCCTTATTTTTTAGGAGAGTCAGATGTGAACAGACAACTTCAAATGTTGCCTGGTATAGAGCAGGGAACAGAGGGCTACAGTAATCTGTTTATTAGGGGTGGAGATGTTGACCAAAATCTTATGTTATATAACGGAACCCCAATTTATAATCCCAATCATTTATTTGGAATTTCTTCTACATTTCATCACAAGAGTATTAAAAACACTAGAGTTCATAAAGGTTTGTCATCTGCTAAATTTGGTGGTAGAGTATCTTCTTACATTGAACTTGAAAGTGAAAAAACAAATAATTACAGTGGATTAGATGGAGAATTTGAAATGACTCCATTGAATGCTGGCATTTACATCAGTAGCATTAATAACGGTAAGGGGTTTTTTACTCTGGCAGCTAGACGTTCTTGGTTTGATTTATTAACTCCAGTAGAGAGTCGTCAGAATTCTTTGAATGCAAATATTTACGACATTCAATTAAACTTTGGTAAAGTATTGGAAAATCAAGATGAAATTGAGTTTAATTTTATGAATACTCGTGATTTTTATTTTATATCTCTTCAAGATGACTCAACTCAGAATCTTAACAATACAAGAATAAGTGGATTTACTCTAAAATGGTCAAATATTCTTGCATCTCTTAAGTATAAACAAAGTTTAGCTTCTAATCTTAACGCTGAACATCAATTATATTATTCTGGTTATCAGTCAAGCACTCGATTGAAAGAAGAGATATTTGATATTAATATCAGAACTGTTCCTACTACTGAGCGTGAGCTGCTTAGAGGGATTAAAGATGTTGGTGTTAAAAGCGATTGGGTATACCAACGTAACAACAAGAATACCCTACAATTTGGTTTGCAGTCAAGCACTCGTTTCTTTCAACCTGGTAGACTGACTTATACATCTGTTGGATATCCTTCTATTGATGATATTAACACCGTATATGGAAATGAAAAGTATGTTGGTTCATCTGAAATTGCATTGTATGCTGAAGATCGATTAAGAGTCAACAAAGACCTTGTTTTCGATTTAGGTTTTAGGCAAGTTCACTATTTTTTTGATGGATACTCAAAATTTGTTTTTGAACCGCGATTGCATGGAACTTATTTTTTAAAAAATCAAGATGTATTCAAATTTGGTTATAACAGGCATAATCAATTCATAGGTCAATTAAACCTTGGTACAACTGGCAGTCCAGATAATATTTGGGTGCCCGCTACAGAATTAGTTAAGCCTAGGAAACTTAATATCATTGAAGTTAGTTATGAACGTCAAATTGGTAAGCATTATGCAGGTTCATTGAATATTTACTCAAAATCTATGCAAGATCTAGTTGAAGTGTCAAATTTATCAGATGCTGGTGATCCTGAGTTAGATTGGCAATCCAGTGTTGTATTTGGGTCTGGACGATCTTATGGTGCAGAATTTTTCTTTCAAAAAAGCAAAGGAGATGTTACAGGCTGGTTGAGTTATGCATACAGTAGGAGTTTTAGAGATTTTAGGGATTTGTACGATGATGAATATGAATATAGCTTTGATCGACCTCACATGTTTAAGTTTTATCTGAATTATACAAACCCTCGTAGTGATTGGAATTTTGGCTTTAATTACATTCTTGGCTCTGGTCAGTTGTTCACCATACCTATAGGTAAATTTAGAGATATTGATGGAAATACACAGTTGGAATATAATGCACTGAATAACTACAGAAGTAATACCTACCAAAGATTTGATATCAGTGTAATTCGGTTAAATAACGCATACGGATTAGAACAAGAATGGCGTTTTTATTTATATAATGCCCTTGGAAATAAAAACCCTTTGAATGTTGCAGCTGTCTTTGATAATGCAAATTTTTCTCAGGTTCAAATAGATCGTGCTTATTTGGCTTATGTTCCAGGCATAGCATATATAGTTAAATTTTAGAAATATAAATATGAAAAAATATATCATAGTTATTTTGAGTTTTTTGACCTTAGGGTGTCACCAAGACACCATAAATCCAGATTTAATTCAAGATTATCGTGAGAAGATGGTGGTGAATGCAGTGCTAACATCAGGTAAACCTGTAAAACTTATTCTTACAAATAGTCTATCTGCTATAGATGCCAATGGATTTAAAGGAATACAAAATGCTGATATCAAAATAGAAACATCTTCAGTACCTAGTGAAAGATCAATGAGTTATGTTCCAGGTGATACAAATTATGTTTCTAATATAATCGTTAATGCAGGTGAAAGTCTAAGGATGAAAATTAAACATCCGGATTTCAATTCAAATATAACATCTACCGTTGCGTTTCCAGTTTTGGTTGGAGCTTTTGCTAATCTGACAGTAGATGGTGGAATAGACACCTCTGGCCTTCCAGGTGATTTAATACAAGTAACATTTAATGATCCAGGGAATCAACCAAATTACTATCGGCTTAAAATCCATTATTTTAATCAAACAATTGGTTCATGGATACCTTTAGCATTTACAAAATCTGATCCCTCATTAACTGGATACAACTCATATGTGCTTAATGATGCCAGTGTTATTTTTTCGGATGAATTATTTAACGGTTCAGACAAAGTCATCAGTACTGTAGCTCCTAATGGTCTAGTTTCATCCAATACAGGTGATAAATATTTAGTAGAATTTTCTCATATTTCAAATGACTTTTTTGAGTATTACCGATCTTTACAAAGAGCACAGGATGCTAAAGAAATCTCTTTTGCAGGGGGGTATAATAATGCGGTAGTTATCCATTCAAATATAACCAATGGGGTGGGGATTTTAGCAACTCAAACGAATAGTACTACAATTTTGAAGTAATAAACTTTTATCCATAGAAAACCGTTGATAATTATAGAAAATTAATTGTAGCTTGCGGCTCTTTTTATATGAAAATAAGATCATTTATTCTTTTTTTTACTTCTACTCTTAATTTGGTTGCATATACCCAGAATAGCACTTTTCGTGGTTTTGTATATGATAAAGAGACAGGAACCCCAATAGTCTCAGCAATTGTTACTTTTCAATCAACTAATCAGGGGAGCTACACCGATGGTCAGGGCTTATTTGCCATTGGTGAACTGAAACCTGGTAAATATGTATCGTTCGCCACGAGTTTAGGGTATGATACCGCTTTTTTTACTGTTGATGCTAGACCAGGTAAGGTGATTTCTAATAACTTTTACATTAGCTCACAAAGCAAGCAATTAAATCAAGTATATGTATCTGCTGATAAAATACGTAAGACTAAGGAAATTAATATTTCTAAAACTACCATCAAACCAGTTCAACTTACCCGTATTCCATCCGTAGGAGGAGAACCTGATTTAGTCCAATACCTGCAAGTGCTTCCAGGAGTTGTTTTTTCTGGGGATCAAGGTGGTCAATTATATATTAGAGGAGGATCTCCTGTAATGAACAAGGTGTTATTAGACGGACTTACCGTTTATAACCCTTTTCACAGTATAGGTCTTTTCTCTGTGTTTGATAGTGATATTTTAAAGTCAGTTGATGTTTATTCTGCTGGTTTTAGTTCTGAGTATGGTGGAAGAATATCAGCCATAGTAGATGTGAAAACTAGAGATGGAAACAAAAATAAGTTTTCTGGGAAAGTGAATTCTAGTCCTTTTAATTCTAAAATATTGTTGGAGGGTCCATTAAAAAAATATGAAGCTGGAAAGAGTAGCAGTAGTTACATTGTTTCCTACAAAAACTCGTATCTCAATAAATCAGCAACTATTTTCTATCCCAATGTAAATGATGGCGTTCTCCCATATTCTTTTAGCGATTTGTATTCTAAACTTTCATTTAATTCTGCTAGAGGTAGTAATATGAGTGTGTTTGGATTTGATTATTCAGATGCTGTTGATTTTCCCAATTCTACTTCCTATAATTGGAAATCGAGAGGTCTTGGATCAAAGTTTCTTCTTATTCCGGAAGGAAGTAAAACCATAGTTGACGGAAGTGTAACGTTTAGTAATTATCTCATTCAACAATTAGAGCTTGATAGTAAACCAAGAAAGTCAGGGATTAACGGATATAATGTTAATCTTAATTTTTCTCGTTTTTTGAATGAGTCAGATAAACTCAAATACGGACTTGAAATGAATGGTTTTAGAACTGATTTTGAGTTTTATAATATATTAAATCGTAAGATATCTCAGAATGAAAATACGAGTGAGATCAATGCTTTTCTTAATTATTTAAAGAATTTTAACAAACGTGTGCTTTTAGAAACAGGTATTCGTATGCAACGCTATGCAAGCCTGCAGGAAACTACACTAGAACCTCGAATAAGACTAAAATATAATATCAATAAAAGAATACGATTTAAAGCAAGTGCAGGTCTTTATTCACAAAACTTGATGAGTGCTGTAAGTGATCGTGATGTAGTAAATTTATTTTATGGTTTTTTAAGTGGACCAACCGATTTACCAGAAACATTCATGGGCGATGAGGTGACAACCAAACTCCAGAAATCAAGACATGCAGTAGCTGGATTTGAATTTGATATTAATTCAATATCAGAGGTAAATGTAGAGGGATATATCAAAGAATTCACTCAGATAACAAACGTTAATCGAGATAAGATTTTTGATAATACGAGAGAAAACCAAGCAATTAGACCTTATTATCTGTATGAAAACTACATTGTAGAAAATGGTGAGGCATATGGTTTTGATGTTACCTACAAACTAGAGAACAAGCAATGGTATCTCTGGAATGTTTATTCATTCAATATTGTAAATCGGTATGACGGTCGAAGAGAATACCAGCCACATTTTGATCGAAGACACAACATAAATATTGTTGGTTCTTACGACTTTGGTAAAGATTTGGTTTGGAATGCCAATGTACGTTGGAATTTTGGTTCGGGTTTTCCGTTCACCCTAACTCAGAGTTTTTATGAACGACTAGATTTTAATGGGGGAGCAAGCACTGACTACACCATAACCAATGGGGAATTAGGAATCCTGTATGACGATTTGAACAAAGGCAGACTTCCGAACTATCATCGTCTAGATGCCTCAGTGAAACGTAGAATTAAATTCAAAGAAAAAGAACATAACTCCAATCGAAAAGCTGAAATCATCTTATCGGTTACCAACGTGTATAACCGTCAAAATATATTCTATTTTGATCGAATCAACTACAAACGTGAAAATCAATTACCACTTTTACCTAGTCTATCGATTAGCTACTCATTTTAAATAGATATCGTCTAAAAGTTTGACAATAAACTTATATTTTCTCAAGTGGAGAGGAGGAACACGACTCCTCTAAAATAATCTTAATTGAAGTATTGTGTGGCGATACTTGATATGTATTCAACGTATGAATGTCTCGCTTTAATTGCAGATATATTTCGTATAAAGGCTTGTTATGTGATAACTCTTCAAGCAAACGAATAGTATCCGTGGGAGGAAGTTCGTTGTAGATGAGTTGAAGTAATTTGTCTTGAGTAAGGTCTTTTACCATATTTAATATTATTAATTTACACACATAACGACATGATTTAATGGTTAGTGTTTTAAATGTTATTTTTTTAATACCTTAACACAAAATCTTCTTTGGATAGACTATTATCAATCCACACAATACCTATAAAGAATAAGTCGATGGTTATTGTAACGTCTGCTTGTTGTTTTATTTGTCTCCAGGCTTCCTCCATTGATTCAGAATAGTGTATGTCATCGAATATAAAAACCGTCTTTTTATGGCTATTTTTTTTCAGCACATCAAAATAAGCCAATGTGGGCTCGTAACGATGATTACCATCTAAGTATATGAGGTCAAATGATTGTTGACTTACATGAGAAAGTGTTTTTTCAAAGCCTCCCTTGATGCATTGTATTTGTGATAGTCTAAGATTTTTCCAGACTTTCTCAGCTTCTTGAGCTACTCGTTCAGAACCCTCAAGCGTAGTTATATTAACGGATTGATCATAGGCCAGATATGCCGTAGTAATTCCTAGAGACGTGCCTAGTTCCAGTATTTTATTGAGTTGAAAATGTTGTGCTATTCTTCGCAATAGCTGGGCATATTTCTTTGACTTTAACGAGCTTTTAGCAATCGTGTTTATTTTTTTTTCGTAGGTTTTACCAGATTTCCCAAAATCAACAAAGTCAATCAAAGTCGTATCAGATTGGAGTCTTTTTCGTTCGTATTCAGCTAAGGGATATTTACTGCCTTCATTTGAATTTAATACCTGGGTAATGAATTGATATACAAGTGGGGAGTGGACACCATGTTTTCCCTTAGAGGATAAATAATATCGAAGATATTTTAAGGTGATTCTTATCTTGCTATATGGAGTTGTGTCAATCACCTATAAAGTCTATGGTTCATTAGGTTGGGATGCCTTAGCCTTATTCCTTCGGACGTGCTTAATAGTACTCAACTCTTTTTTGAGTCGATCAATATGTTTTTTTGTTTTGGTAATTTTTTGCTCAAATTCTTTGAGCATTTTATCTGCTGTTTTAGAAGATGCAAAGAATGACATATTAGTTTCAATGCTTGATATTTCTTCGTTTAAGCTTGTGATTCTTCGTTGGATGTTACGCTCTTCTTTTTCAAGTGTTTGGCCTCCTTGATTAGAATTAATAATCTCAGAATAGTGTTCTGTAAGATTAGCAGCCTTTTGTTCTTCAATTTGTTGACTATACTTATTGTAAACAGCATTGTTAGCTGTATCATAAGCTTTATTAACTCTACTGAGGTGTTTGTGAGGAACGAATCCAATAGTTCTCCAAGCAGCGTTAATTTTTTTCAATGATTGGAAGGCAGTTTTATTCTCAGTTTCGCCTGAAGCAAGTTCTTGAAGCTGATCGATGAGCTCTTCTTTTTTCTTAAGGTTTTCACTCTCTAGTTCTTGTTTACCAGCGTTGGCTCTGTTTTTGGCATCAAAGAAGAAGTCACAAGCTGCTCTGAATTTTTTCCAGATCTTTTGATTGTATTTATCGGGCACTGGACCGATTTTTTTCCATTCTGCTTGAATTTGAATGATTTTTTTTGCGGTGCTTACCCAATCAGTATTAGACTTTAAAGCCTCAACTTGTTCACAGAGCGTTTCTTTGGCTTTTAAGTTTTCTTTTCGTTGGTTATTAAGGCCATTGAAAAATACTTTTTTCTGGCTAAAAAAATCATTTCTATTTCCCTTGAAGTTTATCCAAACGGCATCTGTATTTGATTTTGGCACAGGACCAATATTTTTCCATTCAGTAAACAAATCATCAAATTGTTTACTTTTTTCAGACCATTCTTTAGGTGTTCTAGGCAGAACAGCATTAATAAGTATGGCTTTTTCTAGAAGTATCTCTTTCTTTTTAAGGTTTTCTATTTTTTTATTTTCAAGCTCCTCAATGATTTTTTGCTTTGCTTCGTGTATAGAATCGGAAGCTTTTTTGAATGCTTGCCATATTGGTTCGTTACTTTCTTTAGGTACAGGTCCAGTATTTTTAAACTCTTCATGGTATTTATTGAGCATGATGAAGCATCTTTTTATGGATTTTTCATCCATAAGTCCTTCTACTTTTTTGGTTAGCTCAATTTTATAGGCAAGATTCTTTTGTCGGTCTAATTCTTTGAGCTCTATGTTTATACTATGATTGTCATAAAACTTGTTTTGAAGTAGATTGTATTTATCCCAAAGTTCGTTTACTGATTCTTTTGGGAGTATTCGAATAGCTTTCCATTCTTTTTGAATTTCTTTGACTTGATTTATAGTTTCAAGTGTTTCGTCTTGACTAACTATCTCCTCTAGTTTTACCAGTAACTTTTTTTTGAGGGCTAGATTATTTTTCTTTTCTAGCACAATTCGCTCTTTCTCTTCTTTTAACGCTTGATTTATCTGCTCTTCTATAATACGAATTTGCTCAATAAAATGTTGTTTTGAAAAAGTGAAGTCAGTGTCATCATCATTCTTTTGCTTTTTGAAATCTTCATATTCTTGATCTTTCTCAGTATTGTAGCTGTCATAGAACTTTTTTCGGATAAAACTGAATTGATCTGAGGCCATTTTTGGTGTTTTAACGAGCAATTCTTTTGCTATAGCTAGTAATTCATCTAAAGATTTGTTCTCAATTGTTGAAGGTTCAAAGGATTCGCTGCTAGTATCTTTATTTATTAATAATGTTTTTTTAACATCAGTATTCTTTACAATATTTGTTACATTAGAAGTTTTATTTTCTGTTGTTTCGTCAGCAGTGGTTAAGTTCTCTTCACTCATATTTATTAAAAAAAAAGAGTGCAAAAATGGTACATTTGACGCAAAATGCCAACATTACCTCATAATAGTAAAGTTAAGATTGTAGAGTGTCCTAGGGATGCAATGCAAGGTATTCTTGATTTTATTCCTACATCTCAAAAGATAAGCTATATAAATACTTTATTAAAGGTAGGGTTTCATACATTGGATTGTGGGAGTTTTGTGTCACCTAAAATGATTCCTCAAATGAGGGACACAGAGCAAGTTCTTGAATCGATAGATTTAACTGATACATCCACATTATTATCTGTTATTGTGGCCAACAATCGTGGAGCTGCTGATGCTGTAAAACACGATCAAATTAAATATTTAGGTTTTCCTTTTAGTATCTCTGAAACTTTTCAAAAGAGAAATACTAATAAGACAATTTTAGAGTCTTTTGATACTGTAAAATATATATTAGATGCTTGTGGTTCTAATAATAAGCAAATGGTAGTATATATTTCAATGGGGTTTGGAAATCCATATGGAGATGATTGGAATTCGGCTATTGTGACCGATTGGATTGGAAAATTAGTTGATTTGGGTGTTAATCAATTTTCTTTGTCTGATACTGTTGGTGTATCAGATGAGGAAAGTATTGAGGCTGTTTTCGGAAATTTAAAAACGCATTTCAAATCTTTGGATGTTGGAGCCCACTTTCACACTACTCAAGAAGCCTGGAGAACAAAGATAGATTCAGCTTACAAGTATGGCTGTAGAAAATTTGATGGAGCCATAAGAGGGTTTGGAGGATGCCCTATGGCCAAAGACGAATTAGTTGGCAATATGCCAACTGAATGCTTGCTTGAGTTCTTTGGTAACGAAAACCTTGAAATCGATTTAAATGAATTTCAGAAATCTGTTCTTTTAGCAGACCAACTATTCACTGCTTACTTATAACCGATTACAACCTTCTTGGCAGTATGTAAGTCATTACCGTCTATGGTTAAAAAATAGATGCCCTGTGCTAAGCTAGATACGTCAACTAAGTGATAATCTTGTATTTTTTTGATCATTACTCCCTTGGCATTAAATAACTTGATTTGAGGGTTTCCTTGAGCTATTGTGGGATCGATCCTCAGAGATAAATAATTATATGCAGGATTTGGATAAACGGAAACAAGATTAGAATATTGATACTGGCTAATATTTCCAGTGGTGGAAACTGCTATATAGTCTTTTACTTTTTTTGTATTGATTCCAAAATCATTGGTGATTTTCAGAGAGACCTCATAAAATCCAGCATCTAAAAATTTAACACTTATTTCTTTCGAGTTAGTGTCTCCATCAGTTATTTCGTATGTAGAAGGGTTGATACTCCATGTTCTAGCAGTGGCCTCTTGGCCCAGAGAGATATCAGATAATTTAATGAGTTCACCGACCAAGCAACTTCTTTTATTGGCATCAAAATCTGCAAATGGAGCAAGATCATTGACTGTAATTTTTCTAACTACATGACTTGATACAACTAAACTATTTTCAGTAGCATAAATGTTCCCTTGGTTATCTGTTGTCAATCCACTGATTTCAGTAAAAGCGGCAGATTTGCCTGTACCATCAATAATTTCAAATTTGTCAACATTGCCAGCAAATGTGGTAACGGAGTTATTTTTCTCGTCAATTGCTCGAATAGTGTTTTGGTCAGCAACATAAATTATTCCGTTTATTACAGTTATGCCTTTGGGTGATTTGAAGCGAGCATTAGCAAGTGTACCATCTACTTGTCTTGAGTCGGCTGATCTTGTTGGACCAGCAAGTGTAGATGTTTCACCTGAATAGATATTTATTTTACGAATATTTGTATTCCATGGATCACTAACAACAATAGAATTTTCATTATATACAGCTACTCCCCAAGGGTTACCAAACCTGGCAGAAGACCCTGTAGAAGCATCATTAAACCCTTCAGCCATTGCTTTGCCTGCTAATGTTGTCACCCTTCCTGCTGAGGATATCTTTCGAATAGTCATGTTATCATAATCGGTTACATAAAAATTGCCTTCGGAATCCCTAGCAATGTCCATTGGCTTATTAAATCGTGCTGCAGTAGTTAAACCATCATTACTGCCAGAAGAACCATACCCAGGTAGCCCAGAGGTGGGCATAGCACCAGCAAAAGTGCTAACAACTTGCCCATTTCCAAGATTTACATATTTGGCGATTTTTCGAATGCAATGGTTATCAACGTCTGCTACAAAAATATTTCCTTCAGAATCAGAAACCATCCCACATGGGTTTCTAAATGATGTTTGAGTGCCTGTTCCATTTTTATATCCTTCAGAAAAGCTTGGACGTTGGAGACTACCAGCTCGTATATGAATTTTATCTGTAATTAATCGTATTTTATTTTTTTCTGAAATGTAAACATTGCCAGATGGATCAGTACATATCCCGTTTGGAGAACTCAAGTAGGATTCAAGTGGGTTAAGACTAGACGCAGATTCATAATTATTTTCGTAGTCATCACTGGCTTTACCCGCATAAGTAACCACATTTTGAGCAATGATTGATGTTGTAAGTCCAATTGTAAACAGTATCGAGAATATTTTTATCATAATATTTTAATCTTTTAGGGTACTTATAAATTCATTGACTTTCTTTTCAATTGAATGAGATACATAATCATAATTTCTTTTTTCAAATTGGTCTCCAGTAATATTTTCATACAATTCAATGTATCGCTGGGATACTTCTTGGATAAATTCATCAGGCATGGATGGAAGGCTTTGCCCTTCAAGGCCTTGAAAGTTATTAGAAATCAACCATTGTCTGACAAACTCTTTAGAGAGTTGTTTTTGTTGTTGGTCTTTAAGTTGAATATCTTCATATCCATTTTTATAAAAGTACCTAGATGAATCAGGGGTGTGTATTTCATCGATAAGCATGATTTTATCTCCTTTTTTCCCAAATTCGTATTTAGTGTCAACAAGTATAAGTCCTTGATTATCAGCATGTATTGAGCCATATTTAAATAATTCTAAGGAATACTTTTCAAGTTGATCTAAGTCTTTCTTTTTGATGATACGTTGAGCAATAATCTCCTCTTTACTAATGTCCATATCGTGGCCAGTTTCAGCTTTAGTTGATGGTGTAAGAATGGGAGAGGGCAATTTATCATTCTCTTTTAGGCCATCAGGTAGACTAACTCCACAGACTTCTCGCTTTCCAGAACTATATTCTCTCCAAGCGTGACCAGCTAGATAACCTCTAACCACAAATTCTACAGCATATGGCTCACATTTGAATCCTATAGTAACGTGGGGGTCAATTTCTTCAATTTTCCAATTAGGAACAATGTGTTTTGTGTCATCTAAGAATTTGGAGGCAATCTGATTTAATACCTGACCTTTATATGGTATGGGGTGAGTTAGAACGTGATCAAATGCTGATATTCGATCACTGGCTATCATCACGATGTGTTCTTTACCGATGGTATATATATCTCGAACTTTACCTCTGTTAAACGCAACCTGTTCTTTAAAGAAAAAATTAGTAGATAATAAAGTATCTTTATCTGGATTGTTCATATTTTGGTTTATTCAAATGTAAAAATTAGTATGGATTGAAAAAGGTAACTCATGAGCTATCCAATGTTGATAAAAAATCAAGGGTGTTTATATTGTCTGCAAAATCTTTTAAATCAGGAGATTGAGCTTTTCCAAAGGGGATTTTTTTTGTGGAAGAATAGTTGCCTACAATACATTGAATGTCTTCCTTATTTTCCTGAATGAAAGTTTCCACCTCTTTAATCGTATCATAATATTCATAATGGATACATGCAAGAGGTGCCAAAATGTTACGTCTTTCTTTGGGTAGCAAAAAACCTGTATCCAAGTGTTGCTCATTATTCATTAATAATAAAGCTTTATGATAGGTATAATTGTTTGCATATTTATGGTGATTTATCACATCACGATAGTTGATCATTGCATCCAAGACCTTTTCAATTGCCTGATCACTAGGGATGAAAATTTGACTAACATTTCTGCATCCAAGTCCGTAATAGGTCAAAACATCGTCGGCCAGTAATTTTAATTCTTTTTCAGTTTCTGTTCCATCTAATACTGCAATAGATTTTCTATTTTTACGCAGTAATCTTGGTAAATGTTTAAAATAAGACTCAAAATATCGATAGGAATTATTACTTCCAGTTGCAATTACTCCATCAATGGAATGCAATTTATCAGCGATAATTATACGATCTTTAAGATTAGAATTGATTGTTTTCAAAACACTTGTAAAATAAGAAATAACATAAGGGTCTTCACTAGATAATTTTATTTGTGCTTTATGTCCCATTAAAAGAATACATAGCAGATCATGAAAACCAACCATTGGTATATTTCCAGCCATAATTACCCCAATTGTTTGTGGATTTTTTGTGACAGTGTATTTGGCGATAAAATCCTCGATATTCTCTTTTTTCAAGGAAGATTTCCAATGATTTATACTTTTCCAATAATTTTCGGGAGTCAACCAACTATTATTAGAGAAAGTTTTATTTATTGCATCAACTAAATCTTGGTTTGTTAGATCTAATTTTGATGATAAACGACAAAAAGCTTTAACAAGGTCTTCTCTTAAAATCATGTTAAGTACGAATTTGAAATTAGTTTGTTTATTATTTACCTAAATATCAAAATATTTACCCACCATATATTCAAGTTATCTGAACTGAGTACTTCAAGAGCTTATTTGATTACTTTTGAACTAATTAATTATTAGATTTGTCAAGGATATTAGCTATAGATTTTGGGGGTAAACGTACAGGAATTGCTACCACAGATCCATTGCAAATTATAGCCTCTCCTTTAATTACTGTAAATACCTCTGAATTGATGGATTATTTAAGTAATTACATAGGTGAGGAGCAAGTGAGTGAATTGGTTGTTGGTCAGCCTATCCGTCATGATGGAAGTTTCTCTCCAATTGAAAAAGAAATTTTGATTTTTATAGATAAGTTTACAAAAAAACACCCTGAGATAAATATTCATAGGGTAAATGAAATGTATAGTTCAAAGGACGCTATGAAAGCATTGATTGAAAGTGGTGTTAAGAAGAACAAAAGGAAGGATAAAAAATTATTGGATAGCACAGCAGCTACAATACTTTTGCAAGAGTTTTTATATAAATAATGATCTATCCGATACGAGCCTATGGAGATCCTATTTTAAGGGCAAAATGTGAAGAAATAGTTGACTTTGATGAAGACTTGAATGATTTGATTCAAAGTATGTATAAAACTATGGATGCAAGTGATGGTGTGGGACTTGCTGCTCCGCAAATTGGAAAAGCTTTACGCATGTTCATGATTGATTCAACTCATTTCAAAGATTATGAAAAGGTCGGAGTCCGTCAAGTATTTATTAATCCAGTGATTATTGAAGAAAAAGGAGAAAATTGGCCTTTTGAAGAAGGTTGTCTCAGTATTCCTGACGTAAGAGAGGATGTAATTAGAAAATCATCACTCAAAATTGGATACCAAAATCAAAAAGGGGAGTATAAAGAGCAAGTTTTTGACGGGATGAATGCTCGCGTTATTCAACATGAATATGATCATATTGAAGGAGTTTTATTTATTGATCATATTTCGGCTTTTAAACGTCAATTACTAAAAGGAAAACTTAGTAATATCAGTCGAGGAAAGATTAATGTTCGTTATCGTATGAAGTTTCCTAAAAGAAATTAATGAGTTCATACTTTAAAATTTATAGACCATTAAATCTATTTTTTATTGGACTATCTCAAATTCTTTGTGCTTATTTTTTGGACCGATATGCATCATTCAATTCAATTTTTGAGAGTAGTTTTTTTTGGTTGATTTTAGGAACAGTTTCATGTGCATCCTTTGGCTACTGGATTAATGATTATTATGATCAAAAAAGAGATATAATTAATAAAAAAAAACCTTCTCAAATAAAGTTTTATTCTCGATTAACAATAAACATACACCTTACATTATTCGTTATTCTTGCGTTAACCTCAGGGTATTTATTAGGCATTTGGTTTTTATCACTCTTTTTATTTACACTTTTTTTACTCTATCTGTATAGTTGGAGACTGAAGGACTTGCCAATAATTGGTAATTTAATTATTTCAATGCTCAGTTTTTATAGTATTTATTGCATGACAATCTTTTCATCATCAATAGATGGTTTTTTGATTGTTCATTTTAGCGTATTTTCTGGACTAATTACTTTTTGTAGAGAAATGATTAAAGATGCTGAAGATTTTGAGGGGGATAGGGAGTTTGGAAGTAGAACATTTCCTATTGTATTTGGTAGAAAAAAAGCTAACAACCTAGTTTACCTACTTTTACTTTTTTTGATATCATTACTAATCTTTTCTTACTACTACCAAACCCAGTATTTTCAGGGCACACATAAATATATCTTTTATGCATATTGTTTCGTATTTATTGTAATACCATTATATAAAGCAGCTATCGATATACGTTATGCAATCAATCAGTCAGACTATAAGTCATTAAGTCTGCTAATGAAGTATGTGATTTTTACAGGAATATTATCTATTTTGTTTTTTTAAATTCGTTAATTATATGAGGGTATTATTGGGATCTAAATCACCAAGAAGAAAGGAGTTATTGAGTATGCTATCTATTAAATTTGATATGGTTTCAATTGATTGTGTGGAGAGTTATCCAAAGTCGATGTTGTCAATTAATATTGCTCAATATTTATCAGAAAAGAAATCCTTGGCATACAAATCATTATGTGACTCAGAGCTTTTGATTACAGCGGACACTATTGTTTTGGTAGATGACGTAGTCCTAAATAAGCCCACAAATAGAGGTGAGGCATTTGATATGATAAATTTGATTAGTGGTAAAACTCATCAGGTTATTACAGGTGTAACTATTCGAACAAAAGAAAAAATAACTTCCTTTTCTACTTTTACCGATGTGTCTATGGACAAGATTGATAATTACGACAAGAATTTTTATGTAGACAACTATGCTATATTAGATAAAGCTGGAGGATACGGAATTCAAGATTGGTTGGGCTTATCCCATGTTAATGCTATAAAAGGCTGTTATTATAATGTCATGGGCTTACCTACAAATTCAGTGTATAAGCGTTTAAAAAACGATTTTAGTTATGAATTATAGATTGATAATGATATTCATCTTTAGTTACATGAGTATTTCATTGAGTGCTCAAAGTAAACCCTTTAATAAACAAATATTAGCTGGTTATGAAATAAATTATTTTGGTAAAAATAGTTTTATTCATAGTCGATTATTAAAGAATAATCACATCATAGAAATGGGAATTAATTATAATTTTTCTGATGGTTTCTCAGATAATCCTGTAATTGGTGTTGGGGTATATTATGGATATCAGATTATCAGTTCGAAAAAGTGGGAAACATCTTTAGGAGCTGAATACAGGAGGCAAAAACCGTTAAAGATTGTTAATATCCAAACATGGTGTTACACAACCTCAGTTCAGTATAATTTCAAACCTAAATGGTCATTATTATCTAGAATTGGCTATGGTGTTGCTACAGAACGTTCTGCTTCTGATGGCAGTTTTGATCAGTTTAATAATTTAACAGGAAGTATATCTTTATCATGCGTTTATCATTTGTAGTTATTATTAGTATTTGTCTAATTAATTGTAGTAAGCATGAGATTAATAAAAATACAGTTTTGGTACTCGGTCATGGTGGCATGGGGTTTGATGATCTTAATGGTTACTATGCACCCAATTCTGTTGCAAGTATATCAACAGCACTTGATTTTTATGATCTAGATGGTGTTGAGGTAGACGTTCAATTTACTAAAGATGGAAATTTAATTGTATTTCATGATGATTATTTAGAGAACTCAACTCAATGCAAAGGCTATATTAACAGTTTAAATTTTGATGAAATCGGAAAATGTTACTACAGAAAACAGTATTCAAATAACTATAATGAGGAGGTTATATCTCTTGATAGTTTAATTATTTTAATTAATAATCGCTGGAAACATAAACTATTTAGTTTTGATGTAAAAGATAACTTTGCTGTTCCTTACAAGGTTGATTCACTTGCAGGTTTTCTAAATAATAAGTTAAAAAAGCTTATTTCTATGGACAATATTTATGTTGAATGCAATGATGCTAACATATTGTATGCACTAAAGAAAAGAAGGAACTATGAATGCATGTTAGTGAGTAGCATGGATAGTGTAGGAGTCAGAGATGTAAGTAGGTTTGGTTTGGATGGAATAGTTTCTAATTTCAATGACGTTAATGATAAATTAATGAAGCAACTTCTAGATAGTTCAAAAAAGATTATCCTACATGGGCTAAAAAATACAAGAGATTACAGGAGTGTAAATTATAAAAATATCTATGGTGTTCAAATAGACAATCCTATTGTTGCCAGGAAGTATTTCAAAGATTAGCTAGCTGATAAACTGTAAAGTTTTTCGTATTCAGATAATTGCGATCTTAGTCGCCTTCTAGCAACAAATATCCTTGTTTTTATTGTACCAATAGGAATCCCTATTTTTTCAGCTATTTCATGATATTTGTATCCTAATGTGTTCATTTCAAAAGTTATACGTAAGTCATCAGGCAAACTATCAATAGCATCAGACAAATCTTGTTTAATAAATTTTGACTCGCCGTTATTGTGAGCGTTGAATGTCTTGGCATTATCAATTATGAATTGTTCATCTTGCGTATCCATAAACGTATTTCGCTTGGTAATACGTCGGTAGTTGTTTATGAAACTATTTCTCATTATTGTAAACAACCAACCTTTAAGGTTAGTACCTTCTTTGAATTTAGAAGAATATATAATTGCTTTCAATAATGTTTCTTGAACCAGATCATTAGCATCATCTATGTTTTGAGAAAGTTGAAGAGCATAGTTTTTCAGTATAGGTTGTAGTACCTCTAATTTCTTTTCAAATTCGCTTTGATTTTTCATTTTGTTTAACTTTATGACGCAAAAGTAAAACAGAATATCGAAAAAACTAATTTTTGTTTAATATTTTATTAAAATTGTTGAGCAAATTTTTAATCTATTGATAATCAATAATTTAATTTGATAAATTAACATATTTATGACAATATTATGACTATTTGTTTATATTTTAAGATGAAAAAAATATAAATAAGTTAAACAAAATTGAAATGTACGATGTTTGTATAATATGATTGCATCAGCAAGTAGAGTAGAACGATTTAATGCAGCCCACAGGTTACATAATCCTAATTGGAGTGATGAAAAAAACACTTCTTTCTATGGATTGTGCAACAACCCAAATTTTCATGGACATAATTATAAATTAATTGTAAAAATAACTGGAGAAGTTAATCCTGATAGTGGCTATTTGATAGATTTAAAAAAATTAAGAGATATAATTAGAGATCAAGTAACTTCTCGATTCGATCACAAAAATTTAAACTTAGATGTGCCTGATTTTAAAAATCTCATACCAACAGCTGAGAATATCGCATACGTTATCTGGCATAGAATAAATCCTCAATTAGAGGATCATCATCATCTACATATAACACTTTACGAAACAGAAAGAAATTTTATAGAATATGAAGGAAAATAAAACCATAGAAGTGAACTCGATTATCCAATCTCCAACTATACCCTCAGCATTTGAAGTGTCTGATGAAGAAAAAATTGACAAAATAGCTAAACACTTTAAGACGATTATGGAAACATTGGGTTTAGATTTATCTGATGATAGTCTTAAGGAAACCCCAAAAAGAGTTGCCAAAATGTATGTTTCAGAAATTTTTAGTGGTCTCAATCCCAAGAACAAACCTGAGGTCACATTATTTAAAAATAATTATGGTTACAATCAGATGCTGGTTGAGAAGAATATATCTGTTTATTCCATGTGTGAACATCATTTTGTTCCAATTATAGGTAGGGCACATGTTGCATACATTGCTAATGGTAAAGTAATTGGCTTAAGTAAAATACATCGAATGGTTAAATATTTTTCTCAACGTCCGCAGGTTCAAGAAAGATTGACAAGACAAATAATGGAAAATCTCAAACAAACACTTAATATTGACGATGTTGCAGTGGTTATAGATGCAAGACATATGTGTGTTGAGTGTAGAGGTGTAGAAGATGTCACCTCGAGTACCATAACATCTGCAATATCTGGTCAATTTCAGGAAGACTCAACAAGATCAGAGTTTATGAGGTTTATCGATATGTAAATGACATGTTAGAGGGTAGAGAATTAAGCAAAAGTTATGGTAATTTAAAAGTTCTGAAGTCAGTAGATATATCTATTGGCAAAGGAGAAATTTTAAGCATTACAGGACCAAGCGGAGCTGGTAAGTCCACACTACTCCAAATTCTTGGAACCTTAGATTCATTTGATACGGGGACTCTTAGATATGATGATTCGGATATTTCTCTCCTGAAGCCTAATGAAATTGCGAATTTCAGGAATAATAATATAGGTTTTATCTTTCAATTCCATCACCTACTCCCGGAATTTACAGCCCTTGAGAATGTTTGTATGCCAGCATTAATTCAAGGTATGAATAAATCTGATGCTGAATCTAAGGCTTTAAAATTGTTAGACAAACTCGGACTTAAAAATCGTTTAAATCATAAACCAAATGAATTGTCGGGAGGAGAGCAACAACGCGTGTCTGTAGCTAGAGCACTTGTGAATAGTCCTTCGATTATTTTTGCCGATGAACCCAGTGGTAATCTAGATACAGAAAATGCGATAGACCTTCATGAGCTATTTTTGAAACTGAGAGACGAATTGGGACATTCGTTTGTC
>CAJWLP010000012.1 GCA_913043145.1 uncultured Bacteroidota bacterium | reverse complement strand
TATGGTTATTGAACTAGTCTAAAATAATCAATTGAACTTTTTCAATTTTTTGTTCGGCAGCTTCCAATATTTTAATTTCAAATCGGCCGATAATAAATATTTCACCTGTTGGTGGTATCTCTTCTATATTGGCTAAGATGAAACCACTTAGCGTTTCGTATTCGCCCTCAGGAATATCAAGGTCATATTTTTCGTTAAGGTAATCTACTTCAAGTTTGGCATTTAGAATCAACTGACCTCCGTTAGTCACCAATTCATTATCCTCTACATCGTCGTGTTCGTCTTCAATTTCGCCAAAAATTTCTTCCATAATGTCCTCCACCGTAATGATGCCAGCTGTTCCACCGTATTCATCAACAACTAGAGCAATGCTTCGTTGAGATTTGGAAAACTCATTAAGCATTTCATTGGCACTTTTGGATTCATTGGTAATGAGAATAGGCAGGAGAACCGACTGAATAGTATGCGGCTTTTTGTGTAAATCTAAGTGGTGAACATATCCGATAATGTGATCAATATTTTCTTTAAATACTAAAATTTTAGAATGTCTTGACTCAATGAATAATTCTTCGAGTTCTTCGATTGAACTTTCGATGTCTATGGCATTAATATCTGTTCGAGGCACCAGGCAATCTCGAACTTCAACATTTCCAAAATCTAATGCATTTTTGAGGATCTCGGTATCGACTTCAGGTTCTTCCCCATCGGGAGGAATGTGTGAAGATTGTGAGATGAAATGATCCAAATCAATCTTGCTAAAAGCAGGTGATTTTTCTAGAAACTCCATTTTAAAAATCTTGGACAATACCACGTTGCTCAACCATATGACAAACTGGACAATAGGCCACAAAATGACATAAAACACTTGAAATGGATAAACTAAAACACGCAATATCCCACTAGGGTTGAGTCTAAACAAGGCTTTAGGCAAGAATTCTGCTGTTAACAATACAATGCCAGTAGAAATAAAGGTTGCCAAAATTAAGGCTGGGAATGACCCTAAATATGCGAATTGAGGTCTAAATAATTCTTCCATGGTTACTCCATATACGACCAAAGCAATATTATTACCAACAAGGATAGTACTGATAAATTTGGAAGGTGATTTGATGTAGTTTGAACACAACTTTGCCCAGTGTTTCCCTTGATTACTTTTAAGTTCGATGCGAAGCTTATTCACAGAAATAAATGCAATCTCAAGACCTGAAAAAAATGCTGATAATAACAGCATCAGAATTACTAGCGAAATGGATGTCATGTATTAACAAATACAAAGATAAACCATATCTCAATACTTCTTTAGAGTTTTTGTAACACGTTAAAATAAGCCTTAATTTCGTGGTAAAACTTATCAAACCTATGAGAAATAAAGATCAACTATTTTGGATGATAATCGTCATACTTGTCATACCATTCTCCAGCTGTAAGGAAGATGAATGTGATGTGTGTTATCTTGAAACGACAGAAGTTATTGAGCTGCAAACAGAATTTGGCAATATCTACCTTCAACTTTTTGAAGAAACTCCATTTCATTACAGCAACTTTGATAGTCTTGTTCGAACTCAATATTATGATTCAACAGAATTTCACCGATGTGTAGACAACTTTGTGATTCAAGGGGGTAGCCCTACTAGTAAGGATAATAACAGAAATAACGACGGATCTGGAGGTCCTGGATATACAATACCAGCAGAAATTGATACAACTATTCATAAGCATCAATTTGGGAGTTTGGCTGCGGCAAGACTTGGCAATACAACCAACCCCGAAAGACGATCAAGCGGTTCGCAGTTTTATATCGTTACAGACCCAGACGGAGCTTCGTTTTTAAATGGAGAATACACCGTTTTTGGTAAAGTAGTTTCAGGAATGGACATTGCAAAAATAATTGAAAATCAACCCAAAAACGCTTCAGGGCTTCCTGATAAACGAATTAAAATGTATATCCACTATATTGCACTGACATCCCGAGAACTGACTGAACGAGGTATTGTTTTATAGGAAAAGTTAAAATCCTACACAGAGAAACTTTCCCCGCATCCACATGTTCTGTTGGCATTGGGATTATTAAATTGGAAGCCTTTTCCATTTAAGCCATCTGTAAAATCGAGTTCTGTACCACATAAATACAGAAAGCTCTTCATATCGCAAACAATTTTGTATCCATTGCTTTCGAATTCTTGATCGCCTTCCTGGTTTTCGTTGTCAAAATCCATTTTGTAGCTCAACCCAGAACATCCGCCTCCAACTACTGAAACTCGAATAAAATACTCCTTATTCAGCCCTTCAGTTTCCATGAGACTATTGACTTGTTGAGCAGCTCTTTCTGATACTGTAATCATGCTTATGAGGTTTAATAATGTTTTTTGTTATCCTCAATAGGGTCTAATCCTTGCTTTTTACGATAATCGTTGATGGCCATTTTAATAGCATCCTCAGCAAGCACCGAACAGTGAATCTTGACAGGAGGCAAAGCCAACTCTTCTACAATTTCCATATTGTCAATTTTCATTGCAGAATCTACGGTTTTTCCCTTAAGCCACTCGGTAGCTAATGATGATGAGGCAATTGCTGAACCACAACCAAAGGTTTTGAATTTAGCATCTTTGATTATTCCAGTAGCATCGTCAACATCAATCTGCAAACGCATCACGTCTCCACACTCGGGTGCCCCTACAAGTCCTGTACCTACATTTTGGGAACCTTTGTCTAAGGTGCCAATGTTTCTAGGGTTTTGGTAATGATCAATTACTTTTTCTGAATATGCCATATCGTTTAATTCTTTTTCTTAGTTTAATGTTCTGCCCATTCGATGGTTTTTAAATCTATACCATCTTGAAACATTTCCCAGAGTGGGCTCATCTCTCGGAGTTTATTTACTGCTGTCTTTACGTGGTCAATAGCAAAATCTATTTCTTCATCGGTTGTAAATCTTCCCAATCCAAATCGCAATGAGGAATGAGCTAGCTCGTCGTCTAATCCTAAAGATTTGAGCACGTAACTTGGTTCTAACGATGCACTTGTACATGCACTTCCGCTAGATACCGCAATATCTTTAGTCCCCATCATAAGACCTTCACCCTCCACAAATTTAAATGAAATATTAGCTACATGCGGGAGACGATGTGCCGGATTTCCGTTCACATATGCTTCTTCGATAGTAAGCAATTCTTTTTCGAGTCTGTCTCGCATAGCACTGAGTCTAACCGCTTCTTGTTCCATCTCTAGCTCACATAGTTCGCATGCTTTTCCGAATCCTACGATGCCTGGCACATTCAGCGTACCACTTCGCATTCCGCGTTCGTGTCCTCCACCATCCATTTGACTAGTTACTTTTACTCGCGGGTTTTTTCTACGAACATACAATGCTCCTACTCCTTTAGGTCCATACATTTTGTGAGCTGTAAAACTCATCAAGTCAATTCCGTCTGCCAATACATCCACCGGTATTTTCCCTACAGCTTGAGTAGCATCTGTATGAAAAAGTATGCCGTTCTTTTTGGCAATTGTTGAAATAGCCCTAATGTCTTGGACTACCCCAATCTCATTATTGCCATACATAATGGTGATCAAAATGGTTTGATCGGTTATGGCTGCTTCCAATTCGTTATGATTGATAAGTCCGTCTTCATCGGGAGATAGGTAGGTTACTTTTGCCCCCATTTTTTCAACTTTTTTACACGCATCTAAAACTGCCTTATGTTCTGTAGTTACGGTGATAATGTGGTTGCCTTGCGAACCATACATTTCAAAGGCTCCTTTAATAGCTAGGTTGTTGGCTTCGGTAGCTCCTGAAGTGAAGATAATTTCTTTAGAAGTACTTCCAATCAAATGAGCTACCTGCTCACGTGCTTCATCTACCGCTTTTTCTGCATTCCAGCCAAAACTATGATTTCTACTTGCTGCATTACCGAATTTTTCATTGAAAAAAGGCAACATCGACTCCAATACCCGTGGATCCATAGGTGTCGTCGAATTGTTATCGAGATAAATGGGTAAATTCATAATTTCTTTTTATTATTTAGATGTATTCTAATTGCAAATATAACGCGTAGTTTTCAATTATGTTTGATGTTTTTTTTGGTTTTTCCTTCATACTTAATCATTGTCTGTTGTTATTTAGAGGAGAACATCTACACCTTACCACAAGTACCCAATTCATTCAAGTGCACTTTGTGAGACACAGATTTGACTATTAAATTATACATATCTATGGGTTAATAATATCATATTTTTGCATATGCAAAAAATTGAGCATATTGGTATCGCTGTAAAGAATCTGGAAGAAAGCAACCTAAGGTTTGCTAAACTGCTAAACACCACTCACTATAAAACGGAAAAAGTCTCAAGCGAGGGTGTCTTGACATCTTTTTTTCAATTGGGTGATATGAAAATTGAACTCCTACAAGCAATAAATGAGTCCAGTCCTATCCATCGGTTTATTGAATCGAAAGGAGAAGGTATCCACCACATTGCATTTGCAGTAGAAAATGTGAATGCCGAATTAAAGCGTCTGAAAGATGCTGGATTTGATGCTATTCATGATACCCCAAAACAAGGGGCTGATAATAAAATCATTGCATTCTTACACCCCAAGTCTACCCATGGTGTGCTAACAGAAATATGTTCCGAACAATCCTAACTTTTTATAAGTTTGTATATTACAAAATGCTAACTGACCTTTAATCCACTATGTTATCTGCTAAAAATATCCAATTGATTCTGGGCTTTCTAGGGCTAATCCTACTTGGATACATCTTGTGGAATGTTCGCCTGATAATTTATTCGTTCTTTGCTGCGACCATATTAGCTTTTATTGCTCGTCCGCTTATGAGTCTGCTGGGTGCAGTTCGTATCAAACAATGGCAGTTGCCCAATGCCCTTCGTGCAGGGCTTGTACTAGCTCTTATTATTGGTGTAGTAACAGGCATTATTCGTTTTATGGCTCCTATCGTAGTGCATCAAGCTGATATTTTATCCCAAATCGATACAAACGGCATACTCCTTCGTATCCAAACTGAATTATCTAATCTCCCAAGTTGGCTAGTGTCAGATACGGATGTTTCTTCAATGATTCAAGAGGAAGTGAACCAATTGATTGATATAAGTGATGTAGGATCATACATCATTAGTATTCTGGGTGGTATATCAAGTACGCTGATTAGTCTATTTTCTGTATTTTTTATCAGTTTTTTCTTGCTCAAAGACGGTCAAATTATGAATCAGATAATTGCAAGTATTTCTCCTGAAAAATACTTAAGCAAGGTGAATACCATTGTGATGGAGACTAAAGATTTATTGTCTCGGTATTTTATCGGTGTACTGGCTCAAATAACCGTAATTATTCTGGTTATTTCAATTGGACTTTCTATCCTAGGTGTGCAAAATGCTCTGCTTATTGGTGTGATTGCCGGTGTATTTAATATCATTCCCTACATTGGCCCTCTCATGGGTGCAGGAATAGGACTTTTGTTAGCAGCGACTTCGCAATTGGAAGTTAGTCCAGATGCTGCTCTTTTCGGTTTTTTGATGTCTGCTATCATTCCATTTGTAGTGGCTCAGTTGCTCGATAATTTTCTCCTTCAACCTTTGATTTTCTCTAAAAGTGTAAAAGCCCACCCTTTGGAAATTTTTATGGTTATTCTCGCTGCAGGTTCGTTGGGAGGTATCATGGGCATGATAGTAGCCGTACCTACTTATTCGTTTGTTCGAATTATCGCCAAAGAATTTTTTAACGGTTATAAAATTGTACAAGGACTGACGAAAGATTTGTAGGGTTATTATATCAGCTAGAAGCTGACACTTACAATATTTCTTGCAGCTAGCACAATCCGTTCTATAAATATGTTTGAAGGATTATCTTTGCCTAGTGAAACGATTAATTTCTTCTACCCCATTCTTAATTTGTTTGTCTGTGTCTAGTTGGGTTACTGCACAGACTTATAAAAGTCAAAGTTGGTCTGGGAATATCTACCTTGGTGCCAGTAACATGATGAGCGATTTAGGAGGAAGCAACTTTATAGGTAGTCGCGGTATTTTTGACTGGGATGCTAAAGCTACTCGTCCTGCTATCGGTGCAGGCATAGCTGTTCATATGGGGGGTGTATCCTTAGCAACAAATTTTTTTGTTACCCATCTTGCTGGAAATGACAAATACTCTAAACAAGAATTTCAGGTAGACCGAAACTTAAGTGTTCGCACCAACTTGGTAGAGGCAGATCTCTTGCTAGAATATCGTCCATGGAGTCGAAATAAGGGTTTTAATCGTTTTTATCTCTACAGCGGTATCGGTGCTATTTATTTTCAACCCAAGGCTGAATATCAAGGGGATTGGCACAAACTTCGCGAATTGGGTACGGAAGGGCAGTTTTTGGAGGATGGTTCGGGACCTTACGATGACCTTTCTATCGTCATCCCCTATGGACTCGGTTATAAATTCCGACTGGCAAAAAGCACCTCGTTGATTCTGGATTTAGGATTTCGAAAAACCTTTACTGACTACCTCGATGATGTGAGTACCGACTATGCTGATCCTATTCTTATCGGAAATGAAAAAGGTGATATTGCACGAGAATTATCAAATCGTTCGCAAACAGCAAAGGCAATTGGTAATGAACGAGGCAATAACGATAAAACCGACAACTATCACATCTTATCCATCAAGTTTGAATATCTTTTTGGCGGCAAATCCGGCGATGGTTGCTACTATAATCGTAATCCCCCCAAGACACGCAGTACTCGCATCAACCAGCGTCGAATGTTTTTGAAATAGTCCTATCCGCTATATTCATTCATAGCTCCTGTCAATCCTTTAATTATCCAAGATTCAATAGCCTTGCATGCTCGATCTTTTTGAAGTGCTACTTCAATGGTTTCTCTCTCATTCCATTTTCCTAGAACAAATTCTACTTGTCGTCCTCTTGGGAAATCACCTTTGGCACCAAAACGAATACGATGATATTGGTCTGTACCTAATTGCAGTTGGATATCTTTTAGGCCATTGTGTCCTCCAGTACTCCCCTTGCCTCGTATCCTAAGTTTGCCTAAATCAATGGAAATATCGTCGGTAATTACTATGAAATTTTTGGGTGCGATGCGTTCTATCTTCATCCAATGTCTTACAGCTTTGCCACTGAGGTTCATGTATGTAGTTGGTTTGATGCAGACTACCTGTTTCCCCCTGAATTTGAATTTAGCCATATTAGCTAATCGCCCATTACTCCATTCTGCTTCATTTTGCTTCACCCATTGATCCAATACCTCAAAACCGATATTGTGCCTAGTTAGGTTATACTCCGGTCCAATGTTCCCTAGTCCAACTACTAAAAATTTCATTGGTACTGGAGTTGAGGGCTTGAAGAGCGATGTAATTGATTGAATCCAATTGGACATTGTTTGAACATTGATTTAATTGATAGCTTTTATGTGTGTTTTGGACGCTTTGGAAGCGGGATACAAAGATATGGTTGTTCCTAAGAAAACGATTGTTAAAATAGTCAGTAAAATATCACTCCACAATAACTCAACCGGATAAGCCGACACAATAGCATTTTCCATACTAAACCATTCAAAAAATTGTTGGGACCATACTAATAGGATTGAACATAAGATTCCTATTCCTCCTCCAATGAGAGAGATATAAATTCCTTGCCACAAAAACACACGAAATAATGTCCCATCTTCAGCACCCATGCTTTTGAGTACCCCAATATCTTTTTTCTTATCAATTACCAGCATGATTAAGGATCCAAAAATATTAAACGAAGAAATAAATAATACCAATGATAAAATTGCATAAGTAAACCACTTCTCACTACTAAAAATTTTGTAAAGAACTTCATTAAGCTCTCTTCGGGTTTTAATCTCCCATTGTCCCCCTAGCGATTCAATTAATTTTTCCTTAGCTTTAATTGGATCTTCTTCTGCCTTCAGGTTAAGTTCTAATGCACTAATAGAATTAGGGTACAACAAGAGTTTTTGAGCAAAGTCTAAGCAAGTTATGAACACCTCATTATCTACCTCTTCATGAACCATAAATGTTCCGCTCGAACGGAGATATTGAGTGCTGAGAGAGGCACTAGGGTTTATGGCATTGTACTCCACATCTCTTCTGGGAACAAATACCGTGACCAACTCAGGACTTCCTGGAAATAAATTGAGTTTCTGAGCAAGTCCTGCACCGAAAACTCCAAAATTTTTGAGGGAATCTCCCAAATAAAATTCTCCCAATACTACGAGAGAATCAAGTGTACCATGTGGAGTATTCGGTTCAATTCCTTTGATGCGGGCTATCTCCTGATGCTGGTCATATTTAATCACCACTTTTTCTTCAAGTACAGGAGTAAAGTAGGCGATTTCTTCCAACTTATTTAGTTGATTACTTATTTGCGAATCCAAGACAAATGTCTTTTTACCTTTTGCTGTAATTTTAATGTCTGGATCGTAATTATTGATCATACCTTCCACGATATTTTCAAAACCATTGAAAGTAGATAATACAATAATCATGGCAAAAGATCCCACTCCAAAGCCCAACATGGCAATAGCCGTAATTATATTAATGGCATTGATTTTCTTTTTAGAAAAAAGATAACGGTATGAAATAAACAGGGAGAGTCTCACTGCTAAGGTTTATAAGTTATCAAGAAGTGAATTGATCCGTTCGGCGTGATCCATAGTCGTATCCAAATAGAAATTTAACTCGGGTATTTTACGGACTCGCTTTCCGATTACTTGGGCTAGTTCTTGTCGAATCTCCTTGTTATGAAACTCGATGGTATATAAACTTTTATCTTTGTCTTTGGAGTTAAGTATACTAATATATACCTTAGCTAAACCTAAGTCTGCAGTGGCTTTTACCTCTACAATAGTAACTAACTCGTTCGGAAGTATACGGCGGCAAACACGCGACAGAATCGGAGCCAAATCACGTTGAACGGCTCTAGATATTTTCTCTGTTCGAATGCTCATTACCGGAGCGTAAACTCAGTAGATCCCATTTTATGATTTTGACTGAATGCGTTTACAGTATATTTCCCAACGGTCATACCATCAGTCTTTGGAAAAGCGAATGATACAATTTCATTTTTGTTTTGGAAATTCACCCCTTTTTTGACTGTATACATTCGATCGCCTCCATCAAAACTGAAAGTACCTGAAGAATTGTTATCGCTATGGAGCGTGCTTTTATTAGGAGTAATGACTTGAAAATACAGGGTTTTTTCTCCTTTTACTACCAAATCGTTATTGCCTAAAATACATGACACCTCAATTTTTTCGAGTTTAGAGAGTTTATCTGTTGCTTTGTAGTCACCAATAAGAGCATTTCGCAAAGGAATAGCTACCAACGACTTTAAAAATATTCGAGAACCTACTTCTACTTTTTTAGCCAATTCTGTATTTTGAGAACGAATTTCATGGTTAATCTCACGCTCAGCATCAATCTGCTTTTGCATTACATAATTTTCATCTTTCAAATATTGATTTTGAGTAGATAGTTTCTCAATTTCTGCTTTGAGCTGAGATACTTGATCTTTAAAAGAAGTAATCTGTTTGGTGGCACTAGCCAACTCTGCTTGAGTAACTTTCCCTTTTGATAGCAAACTACGAATTTGAGATACTTTTTTCTGAATTTCTGAATTCCTCAACTGAATAACAGAATCTAGTTTGGCATTTTGACCAGACT
Source organism: uncultured Bacteroidota bacterium (assembly GCA_913043145.1). Classification (GTDB taxonomy): domain Bacteria; phylum Bacteroidota; class Bacteroidia; order NS11-12g; family UBA9320; genus UBA9320. The sequence goes on along the minus strand of CAJWLP010000012.1, from coordinate 29,976 downwards.
TGAGCTCTAAGTTTATTCTCAACTCTTCTTCGATATTTTTTAAATCATCAAGCTCTTGCGTGGTATCTACTAATTCTGTTTGGGAATTTTGCAATTGATTGTTCTTAGTTACCAATTGATAGATTAATCCTACGTTCAGCAGAACTAATGCAAATATCATCAGAAATAAGAGTTTTTTACTTCGTTTATCGTTGGATTGTAAACTCATGGAATAATGTTTATGGCTTTATATTCAACAAAATAACAGATTATGTTGTTGAATACAAATTAATTTTTCTGAATTAACGATGGATCACTAGTTTTGTTGCTTAATTAAATTCAATGCACTTCCTGCTTTAAACCATTCTATTTGAGTGTCATTGTAGGTATGATTAACATCAAATATATCCATGCTCCCATCAGCATGGTTAAGCTGAATTTTAAGAGGTACACCTGGCATGAATTGATCCAACCCAAAAATGTCTATTGTATCTGTTTCTTGGATCTTGTCATAATCAGCTGGATTGGCAAATGTCAATCCAAGCATGCCTTGTTTTTTAAGGTTTGTTTCGTGTATACGAGCAAATGATTTAACTACAACAGCTCTCACACCCAAGTGTCTGGGCTCCATGGCTGCATGTTCACGGCTACTACCCTCACCATAGTTTTCTTCACCAAAAACAATGGAAAAATCCCCACTTGCTTTGATGGCTCTTGCTACTTTAGGAACTCCATCGTATGAGTTAGTGTAGGGGTTAAGAACAGTGTCTGCCTTTTCGTTGAATGCATTGATGGCACCTATCAGACAGTTATTTGAAATATTATCTAAGTGTCCTCTGTAAGTCAACCAAGGACCTGCCATAGAGATATGGTCTGTGGTGCATTTTCCTTTGGTTTTAATTAACAATTTTAGTCCATGAAGGTTCTCGCCATTCCATGGCTGAAATCCAGCTAGGAGTTGTAATCGTTTGGATGATGGATCTACTTTTACTTCCAAACCTGATCCATCTTCTAGCGGTGCTAAATAGCCATTGTCCTCTACACCAAAACCTTGCGGTGGCAGTTCATATCCTGTGGGCTCATCTAGCATCACTTCATCACCATTAGCATTAGTTAGTGTGTCAGTAGCTGGATTAAAATCTAATCTTCCTGAAATGGCAATAGCTGCAACAATCTCTGGTGAGGCCACAAACGCATGTGTTTGTGGATTCCCGTCCGCACGCTTACTAAAATTTCTATTAAACGAATGAATAATTGAATTTTTAGGTGCATTAATTGGGTCATTATAACGTGCCCACTGTCCGATACATGGTCCACATGCATTAGTAAAAATAGTCGCATCTAAATTCTCAAAAATATCCAACAACCCATCTCTATCAGCCGTATATCTTACGGTTTCAGAACCGGGATTGATTCCAAATTGAGCCTTGATTTTCAATTTTTTGTCGACTGCTTGTTTTGCAATTGAAGCCGCTCTACTTAGGTCCTCATAAGATGAATTGGTACATGAACCAATAAGCCCCCATTCTACATCTAATGGCCATCCATTAGCATCTGCTTTAGATTTGATGTCTCCTACTTTGGTATCTAAGTCCGGTGTAAATGGCCCGTTTATATGAGGCTTAAGCTCGGATAAGTTAATTTCAATCACTTGATCAAAGTATTGGTCTGGATTAGCATATACTTCATCATCTCCTGTTAAGTGGTCTTTAACTTGATTTGCTAATTCAGCTACTTCAGTTCTTCCAGTAGCTTTTAGGTAGCGTTCCATGCTCTCATCGTAACCAAAAGTTGAGGTCGTAGCTCCTATTTCTGCTCCCATGTTACAAATGGTTCCTTTACCTGTACAAGAAAGTGATTTTGCCCCTTCACCAAAATATTCAACAATAGCACCAGTCCCCCCTTTAACCGTGAGGATACCTGCTACTTTTAATATAACATCTTTAGGTGCAGACCATCCGCTTAGTTTACCTGTCAACTTTACCCCTATAAGTTTAGGAAATTTTAATTCCCAAGGCATCCCCGCCATTACATCTACGGCATCCGCCCCACCAACACCAATCGCTACCATGCCAAGCCCTCCTGCATTGACTGTATGAGAATCTGTACCAATCATCATTCCACCCGGAAATGCATAATTTTCAAGTACCACTTGATGGATGATTCCAGCTCCAGGTTTCCAAAAACCAATACCATATTTGTTAGATACTGACTCTAAAAAATTAAAGACTTCGTTGCTCGAATTTAAGGCATTTTGTAAATCCTCATCTGCACCAATTTTTGCCTGAATCAAGTGATCACAATGAACTGTTGTTGGCACTGCTACCTTGGATTTTCCTGCCTGCATGAATTGCAACAATGCCATTTGGGCTGTCGCATCTTGACACGCAATTCGATCTGGGGCAAAATCAACATAATCGCTACCTCTAGTAAATGCTGTTTTGGCATGTCCATCCCAAAGGTGACTGTATAATATTTTTTCAGAAAGTGTCAATGGTCTATTAAGCACTGATCGAGCAGTCGACACTTTTTCAGATAAATTTTGATACGTTTTTTTGATTAGATCTAGGTCAAATACTTGGTCTTTCATTGGGCGGACAAAGATAAACTAAAGTCTGTTAACCTTTTATACTATTTCAGGTAATTTGATAATTTGGTCTAGAAATAAATAGATTACCTAGAGCTGAAAAAGAATTTTTTCAGTAAATATTTCCTCGCTTTTCATTAAGATTTTGCAAACGTTAATTCCTCTGAGAGCATTAAGTCCAGATATCGTTTGTGAAGAAACGGATTCTAATTTAGATTGAAATACCATTTGCCCTAACAAATTGGTGATTTCGATATGGTAGTCAGCTTCTTCATCTAAATCGGCCAAGGTCACCGTCAAATTTTCTACCACTGGGTTAGGGTAAAGCGATGTGAATTTAGCAGGTTCAGGCGGAGGTGCAGGGTATCGAACCGAAGCTATACCAGACCTGAACAAAGTCAGATTTGAACGCATCTGCCCCACTTGTTGTTCCGTGAACATATTTTGGCAATCGCCATCGGAATAATCCATGTAGTTTTCGATCATATCTGGCAAATCGCCTGGATTATTGATGCACGAATTCTGACCAAGACTACAACCATTGCTAGCAGCCCTACTATTGGGCGTATCATCCATATAATCGTCTACATTACACCCTTGATTTCTTGAACCATCTCCCCAAATATGACGAAGCCCGAGGTAATGACCAACTTCATGCACCAGTGTCTTTGATCCTGTAGAAAGTGATAATGGATTATTTTTACCTACCACCTTATAATGAATAACCACCCCTTGTTTATTTTTAGTGGTGAATGAATTTGAGCCCCAATTATCAGCATTTGTAGGTGGATAGGCATAGCCTAACAAGGCATCAAAACCGCTCACCGACAAATCACAAACCCAAATATTTAAATATCGATCTGGATCCCAAATCTGACTGCCGTATAGTGATTCCTTTACACGGTCAGCATTGGTTAAGTTTATTGGAAATTGTCCAAAAGTTGGTATAGGGGTAGACTTTCTAATAATACCACTTGTGGGATTCCCGTCTGGATCTAATTTTGCTAATTCAAATTCAATCCCTGCGTCTGCGGCAACGGGCAAAAAAATTGCCCGGGTATCGATTGTATCTGGATTTTGTCGTCGGAAACATTCATTCAATTCTTCTATCTGTGAGAAAATATAGTCCTCATCTAAGTTTTCAAGAGAATTATTGTAAACCACATGAAAAACAACTTGAATGGTATAAATCGTATCCTTCTTCTTTTTGAATTTGATATTTGAAAATCGTTTTGATTCAAAAAAAGTTTCTTCTATATTTTTTTGGGTCCCCGCTTGATGTTGTTCAAGGTATTTTATATACTCATTTGTGGCACACGGCAGAGTTTGATTTTGAGCTGATAAACTACCCCATATCAAAATAAATGGTATCAGAAAAAATCCTTTATTAATCATTCGATATCAAATTTAAGATAGATTTTGTCTTTAATTGTAACGTTTGTGTAAATAGTTGGTTTTTAATTGCCTTTAAAACGGGGTTTACGCTTCTCTAAAAAGGCAGTGACGCCCTCATTAAAGTCCGTAGTATTACCTGCTAATTCTTGAAAATTTGTTTCGTATTCAAGAACATCACTTAAGGAAGATTGCATCGAATCATTCAGCATCTTTTTCATCATACCTATGGCTTTTGTTGGAGCATTGGCATAGTAAAATGCTATTTTTTGAACCTCATCATCCAAGTTTTCAGTAGATACACATCGATTAATCATACCCCAATCATAGGCTTGTTCAGCAGTCAATTTATTTCCCGTTGTCGCTAATTCAAAGGCACGAGCACTTCCTACTAAACGAGGCAAAAAATATGATGAACCTGAATCCAACACTAAACCAATACTCACAAACGCTTCAACAAAAGTAGCCTTGGAATCTGCAATAATAAAATCACAAGCTAATGCAAGTGAACACCCTGCTCCCGCTGCTACTCCATTGATTCTTCCAATAATTGGTTTAGGCAATTCTTTCATGAATTGAATCAATGGATTATACCCATTTTTTAGAATAGCAGCAAAATCTACTTTCCCTTCAATATCTTTCAGATCTTGACCTGCACAAAATGCCTTGCCTTCAGCAGTTAGGACTATTACCCGACAATTTTTATCCTCTTTGGCATGATGAAGAGCTTTCAATAGCTCTGCTCGCATTTCGCTATTGAAGGCATTAAATCGATCTTGACGATTTAATGAAATTGTGGCAATACCCGAATTTATGTAATAGTTAATTGTATTGTAATTCATTGTTTTAAAAAAATAAAATGGGTGTAGATGCAAGAAGTCCCGCAGCTATCCCCATGACTAATTGAAAAGGGGTGTGAGCATTTGCCCGCCAACGGACCCAACTCACCAAGAATGTAGTAGTCCCTAATACTGGCAAATAACCTAATCCAGAAAACTGGTAATTAAAGTAAACCATTAGACCGGCACCTAAAATAAAACTCCATACTGCTGAATGCCAGCTTGCCTTTAAATCAATAAAAGCAAAAAAAAGCAAAAGTAGATGCAAGATAGAAGCAGCCAAAAAGAAAACAATATATTCTTGCATCAGAAATATGCTCACTATAGCAAATCCAAAGTTAACCAGTGAATATGCCCTGTAAATTGATCTTCTCTCATCCATAGAAGGATGTTCTAGCTTAATCTTTCGTATATTAATAAAATATGCAAGCGGAAGAGAGATATACATAAAAGCTACCCATACCGCAGCCAATATAAATGTGCCCGTAGTATATTTAGCAATTAAAGGTATATAAACTAATAAGCTAAAAAAAGGTAAAAATATAGGATGAGTTATGATGGCTGTTCCCTTTAGTAAGTGTTTCATACTTATAATTCTTTTCGTAAACGAGCAACGGGTAAATTAAGCTGTTCTCTATATTTGGCAACCGTTCTTCTAGCAATAGGGTAACCCTTTTCATGAAGTATTTTCTTTAACGCTTCATCGGTTAATGGTTTAGACTTATTTTCTGCATCAATAGCATCTTTCAATATTTTTTTAACTTCTCGATTACTAACTTCTGTGCCACTCCCTGTGGTAATCCCTTCCGTAAAAAAGTCTTTTAATAAGAATATTCCAAAATCAGTTTCCACATACTTACTGCTTGCCACCCTTGAAATCGTTGAAATATCCATTTGAATGGCCTCAGCAATATCTTTAAGTATCATTGGTTTTAAATCTGTTTCGTCGCCACTGCAAAAAAAATCGTGTTGAATTTCTACAATTTTATTCATGGTCATGAGTAAGGTATTTTGACGCTGTTTTACAGAATCAATAAACCATTTAGCTCCATCAAGTTTTTGTTTAATATATTGAACTGCATCCTTCTGAGATGCCGATTTTTCTTTACTAGCCTCATAGGATTTTAAAGTCTCGCTGTAAGAACGACTAATCTTGAGTTCTGGGGCATTCTTGGAGTTCAAGGAAACATCCAATTTCCCATAGGATTCTTTTACAATAAAGTCAGGAATAATATAGTCTTTGTTAACCGCACCCTCCTCTCCAGATTGAGCAGGTTTTGGATTTAGCTTAGCTATAAAATCCAATGCTTCTTTCAGATAATCTTCTGAAATATCGAATTTTTTAAGAATTCGATCATAATGCTTTTTTGAAAAGTCATTCATCATTTCATGAATGATCTTATGAGCTAGTTTATATACAGGGTTATTCCCAGAAAGTTGTCTTCTCTCAATTTGTAAAAGGATACATTCTTTCAAATCTCTTGCTCCAATTCCTGCTGGTTCAAGACCTTGAATTAAAGTTAGAACACGCTGCAATTCGTCAATAGTAGTTTGAATATTCTGAGTGAATAATAAATCATTTTTTATGGAATTAAGGGGCCTTCTCAAATATCCATCATCGTCTAACGTACCGATAATTTGATCAGCAAGTATTTCATCCTGTTCTGAATTAATAAGTCCAGATATTTGCTCCAAAAGACGCTCTCTAAAGGAAGTAAAATAAACCACTGGCATGGATTCTTTCTCTTCATCGTTAGGATTATAATCACCACTCAATTGGACACCTCCCTCATCGTCACTCATGTAATCGGATATATCCAACTCCTCCTCGGAAGGATAATCTAAATCCTCTGATTCTTCTGAATGAATTTCGTCTTCTTCTTTACCACTTTCTAAGGCTGGATTTTCCAACAACTCTTCATCAACCCGCTCTTGAAAATTCAAAGTATTAAGCTGAAGCAATTTGATGAACTGTATTTGCTGTGGGCTTAGCTTTTGAAGTAGTTTTTGACTGAGTTGTTGTTTTATCATATTCGTGTTTAAAAAGTAAGGATTTGCCTTACTTTTGTACTCCAAATTTAGCACGTTTTCTAGGATAATCAAAATGAATACCAAACAGTTAAAAGACCATGTAGGTCAGGTTATAACTCTAAAAGGATGGGTAGCAAACCGACGAGAAAGTAAAACCGTTGTATTCATCAATTTAAGGGATGGACAAGGGATTTGTCAGTGTATCTTAGGAATGGAAGACCTTGGTGACGAATTGTTTCAAACCGCAAAAACATTAGGGCAAGAGAGCTCGGTTTCCATCACCGGAAAAGTCGTTGAAGATACACGTCAAATTGGAGGTTTTGAACTCCATGCAACGGATTTAAAAGTCTATCAAAATGCAAAAGACTATCCTATTTCGAATAAAGAACACGGTATTGAATTTTTAATTGATCATCGACACCTGTGGTTAAGAAGTAGAAGACAATGGGCTATCATGCGGATAAGAAATAGCATTACCTACGCAATTCATAATTTCTTCCAAGAACAAGGATTTGTTCAAATGGATGCTCCTATTTTTACTGGTAATGCTGCTGAAGGTACCACCGATTTGTTCGAAACGGATTATTATGGTAAACCTGCCTACCTTACTCAATCCGGCCAGTTGTATGGAGAAGCTATGGCTTTGGCCATGGGTAAGATTTATACCTTTGGACCTACTTTTAGAGCAGAAAAATCAAAAACTCGACGCCATCTGTCAGAATTTTGGATGATTGAACCTGAGATGGCTTTCTGTGATATTTACGAAAACATGGATACCATCGAATCATTTCTTCGTAGCGTGGTTCAAGAAGTGCTTGAAAAGTGTCCAGAGGAACTTGAAATTCTAAACAGAGACACCTCAAAATTGGAGACCGTATCTAAAAAATTTCCACGATTATCCTACGATGAAGCTGTTGAAATATTGAAGGGAAATCAAGATGTAGATGGGCAAAATACATTGCTCACCATCGAACAAGATATAAAAAACAACGCTACTCGAATTGTTGAGATAAAGGAAGATATTGCTCAACGAGAAGCAGCAATTGCTGCTGGCGGCATGAAAAAAGGAGCAATCAATTTTAATCAGAACAAGATTGATACGCTGAAACAAGAGCTCAAACAGGTGGATGAAGACCAAAGAAACTTACCTCAATGGTTAGAATCTGCACGAAACTTTGAATATGGTAATGACTTCGGAGGAAGCGACGAAACCGTACTTACCCGATTATTTGATTGCCCAATTATGGTCTATGACTGGCCACATGAAATCAAGGCTTTTTATATGAAACGCAACCCAGAAGATCCCCGATTTGCTAGAGGTGTAGACGTGCTTGCCCCAGAAGGTTATGGTGAAATTGTTGGAGGAGGAGAACGTGAAACAAGTGAAGAATGGTTGGTTGAAAAAATCAATGAGCACAAACTACCTATGGATGTATTTCAATGGTACTTAGATCTAAGAAGGTATGGTAGTGTTCCTCACAGTGGATTCGGACTTGGACTCGAACGTTTGGTTGCTTGGATATGTAAATTAGACCATGTTCGTGAGACTATTCCATTCCCTCGCTACTATGGTAGGCTAGAACCCTAAGAATTATTGTTTTTCCCAAATTAGAAAATCAAAATCAAATTCATTGAATTCACTTTTCTGAAATTCTTGTTTCTCCACACAATGCCAATTATCATAGTTTAGTTTATGGAAGAAAACATCAGCATCTGGAAAATCGGCCTTCACTTCACTTATATACATGCGATTGACGTAGGGTAACGATTGACGATAAATTTCTGCCCCACCAATAATAAAAATTTCCCCGTGATGTTCAAGTTTGCTAGCTAAATCCAATGCTTGATCAAATGTATGGCACACAAAAGCTCCAGGAGCTTGATAAGATTTGCTGCGTGTGATTACAATATTTGAGCGATTTGGCAAAGGCTTTCCGATGGACTCATAACTTTTTCTTCCATGAATAACCACATGATGAGAAGTTAATTTTTTGAAACGTTTAAGATCATCCCGAATCTTCCACAACAAATCGTTGTCTTTACCAATAGCATCATTTTGAGCTTTTGCTACTATAAGAGAAATATCAATCACGGTACAAAGTAAGATTTATTTTTCTAGGAATAAGAGAAGAAAAACTAAAATTGTTTTAGGCTCAAATCCAAACTCTTAACAGAGTGTGTAAGTGCACCAACCGAAATAAAATCAACACCAGTTTCGGCATAGCTTCTTATGCTACTTTCGGTAATTCCGCCACTTGCTTCTGTCTCACATCGACCATCTACAAGTTTGACTGCCTCTTTCATCTCTTCTGGAGAAAAATTATCAAACATGATTCGGTCAACACCAACATTAAGTGCCTCTTCAACCTCCTCTAAGTTGCGTGTTTCCACTTCAATTTTTAGTGACTTGTTGCGATTCTCTAAGTATTTTTTAATCTGACTAACTCCAGCAGATATTCCACCAGCATAATCATTGTGATTGTCTTTGAGCATAACCATATCAAAAAGCCCCATACGATGATTCGTTCCTCCACCAACTACAACTGCGTATTTTTCAAAAATTCGCATTCCTGGTGTCGTTTTCCGAGTATCTAACAATCGAGCATTCGTTCCATCAATAATACCTACCAATCGTTTGGTTAAAGTAGCTATTCCACTCATGCGTTGCATAAAGTTAAGTACTAATCGTTCTGCCTGAAGTATACTGTGAATATTCCCACACACAATAAAAGCTATATCCTCAACTTTCACGTGGGCTCCTTCTTCAATATGGGGTTCAAAGACAAGTGTTGAATCAATTCTTTTGAAAATATGTTGGGCAAGGTGAATTCCACAAATCACACCAACGTCTTTGACTACTAGGCGAGCTTTACCCTGTTCGTTGGCAGGAATGGATCCAAGACTACTATGATCACCATCGCCAATATCTTCTGCTATAGCTAATTCAATTAGTTGAGAGACCTGAGGATTTGCAAAATTCATGGAACAAAAATCTGCATTAATTTTTAGAAATGTTCAATTTGCTTGAATTAGTAACTAGCAATTAATCATCATTTGATTCTTTTTCTTTATGCACGCTATTCTTAGCTCATTATTATGGAGTTAGACCCTATTTAGGTCTAGAATGTTTAATTTGCACTTGTGCCCAACCATCTTTTTTTTGATTTAGATCATACCCTATGGGATTTTGAAGCCAATGCTGAGGAAACATTGAAAGAACTTTATGAACTTTATCAGGTACAATTCTTGGCACCAGTATGTTCATTGGAATTCATTCGCATCTACTCAAAGATCAACCACGATTTATGGAAACTATATCGTAATCATCAGATAACAAAAGCGAAACTACGAGTTAAACGCTTTGAAGACACATTTAAAACAATGGGGGTTGAAAGTAAATACATTCCAAAAGATATTGGCGAAAAATACGTTGAAATCTGCCCCACAAAAACTAAATTGATTTCCGGTGCAAGAGAGGTATTAGAATACCTTCAAGAAGATTATCAATTGCATATCATCACCAATGGGTTTGAAGAATCGCAGAACAAGAAACTAAAACACGCCGACTTAGGTCGATACTTCAAAACTGTTACCATTTCTGAACATGTAGGAAAGCAAAAACCTCACCCTTTGGTATTTGAAACAGCCCTTAAAAATGCTCAAAGTAACTTAAATCATGGTACGTATATCGGAGATAATTTAGATGCAGATATAAAAGGAGCTATCAATGCTGGATGGAAGGCTTTTTGGCTAACAAAAGACATCAATGGATATACCAACCCAGACTGTGAGGTTATAAAAGATCTACGTGACTTGAAAAAATTCTTTTAATAGGTTATGTATTCATCATATCCCAAAGTTTATCTTTGAGTTGCTGAATTCCTTTGCCCGTAACAGATGAAATAAATAAGAACTCACAATCTAAATCCATCTCTTCTGTAATTGCTGACTCAAGTTCTTGATCTAGTATATCTGACTTTGTTATTGCTAAGAGACGTTCTTTAAACATCAATTCAGGACTAAATTTTTCGAGTTCTTTGAGAAGGACCTGATAGGTTTTATTGATATCTTGTTCATCTGCAGATATCATGAATAGAAGAGCCGCATTTCGCTCGATATGTCGAAGGAATCGATGACCTAATCCTTTGCCCTCACTTGCACCTTCTATAATACCTGGGATATCCGCCATGATGAACGACTTATAATCTCGGTGTTTTACAATTCCCAAATTAGGTGTCAGTGTAGTAAAAGCATAATCTGCAATTTCTGGTTTTGCTGCAGAAACAATAGACAGTAAAGTAGATTTACCTGCATTTGGCAATCCAACGAGTCCAATGTCAGCAAGCACTTTAAGCTCTAGAATAAACCACTCTTCACGACCAGGTTGCCCTGGTTGAGCATATTTAGGTGCTTGATTGGTAGCACTTTTAAAATGGGTGTTTCCTAGACCTCCTTTACCCCCAGGTAGCAAGATAAGCTCTTGACCATCTTCAGTAATTTCTCCGAGAACTTCATAGGTCTCTGGATGTTTAGCTACTGTTCCCAAAGGGACTTCAACTATTTGATTTTGACCACTCTTTCCTGTCTGGTTCTTTTTCTTTCCTGGAGCTCCATGCTCGCAAAAAATATGTCGTTTATATTTTAGATGCAGGAGTGTCCACAACTGGGCATTTCCACGAAGGATAATTGATCCGCCTTTACCTCCGTCTCCACCATCTGGACCACCTTTAGCATTTAGATTATCTCTAAAAAAACTATGACTACCCGCTCCTCCATTACCACTTTTGCCACAAATTTTAACGTAGTCTATAAAGTTTTGATTACTCATGGTAGATTCGTTTGGTTGTTAATCTCAATTATGCCTCATTCGCACCATCTATGGCCTTGCAAAGATTATGGAATATCTCATCGATTGAACCTTTCCCTTGCACCGCTATAAATTTTTCTTTTTGAGCATAAAAATCTGCCAATGGAGATGTTTCTTCATTATAAACCTTGAAACGGTTTCGAATAATAGACTCATCTTGGTCGTCTGGTCTTCCACTGGTTTTACCACGCTCTAGCAATCGATTAACTAACTCATCTTCATCAACTTCCAATGCAATCATACTAGTTACTTCAGTGTTAAAATCCTGCATTACTCGATCTAAATTTTCTCCTTGAGCTATATTTCGTGGATAACCATCAAAAATGAAACCTTGGTCATTGTTATTTCTTTCAATAAAATCTTTGACCATTCGATTGGTCACCTCATCTGGCACTAATTGTCCCTTATCAATGTAACTTTTTGCAAGGGTTCCAAGCTCGGTTTGATTTTTTATATTGTATCGAAAAACATCTCCTGTCGACAGATGTACTAAGCCATATTTTTCAATTAGTTTAGAACTTTGTGTTCCTTTTCCTGCACCTGGAGGTCCGAATAAGATAATATTTAACATGGTGTTATATCTATCGCAAATGTATAATCTTTATTGAATGATAGCACTCGCTATCTTTTAATGATATCGAATATTTTATTTTTCGTATTAGTCCAAAATAATGTCACATCCTCTGAGATATTTATTCGAAGACAAACACCAACATATACGCCTAGCACTAGTATTGACTTTATAAAAATTGCAATATAAGGATCGTTGATATGCACAAGATAATGGACTAGAATAAATAACATCAAGCTCATTAAAAGGATATAAACCAATGATTTTTGAAACGGATGGATGGCAAATTTTTTGAAAATAAATGTGGTTTTGGCAATATTAAACAAGACAATGGATAAGAAAGTAGCAAATGCAGCACCTGCAATATTGAATAATGGTATAAAAAAGAGGTTCGCCAAAATATTCAATAACCCCAATAATAATAAGGCGTATAAGTTAAATTTGAAGTGTTTTGAGTATCCAATTATCACTTCGTTTACACTTGTAACCATGTCTACCAATTTGGCAAGACCTAAAATTAAGATGACTATTTTGCCTTCGGCATATCTTTCTCCGTTAGGAATAATTTGAAAGATACTATCAATATTTACCCAAATTAATAATAACAACAATGCCCCGAATAGAAATAGATTAAGACTTGATTTTTTATAAATACTTTGAACATGTTGTATATCATTTTTTACCAAAGATTCTGCTATAATTGGTCCTGAAACAGAAAGCATTGGGAAGGTAACTAAAACCATAAGTCCTGTTAGACTCATTGCAATTGAATAAACCCCAGTTTTGCTAAAACTTAGCATATCTGTAACCATAAAAATATCTAACTTAGTTGCTAGACTACTTCCCAAACTGCTTAGCAGACCAAATCCCGCGAATACAGCAATATTCCTAATTCTATTTTTTGTAAAATAGTTAAACTCCAGATTCAATGAAAAATTTCTCTTTATATACAGGTAAAAAATCACTCCAAATGCAGCTACTATATATACGAACGCTACACTATAAAGGATACTGTCAAAGCTCAGGTTAAAATAAAAATAGATTAAAGCACATATTCCTAGACCAACTTTAACCCAAAGTTGTCTAAATAAATTGGGTATTGTGATAAGTCTAAAGTTAGATGAGTAATAATAGAATGAATTTGTAAACATTATGGCAATAAAAAGTAAAAAAATATACCAAAAGTTATCTTGAAATTCTGAAGGCCACCACTGATATGTCAGTCCATACAAACCTAAAAATATTACAATACCACCAAGTAAAACCAACACTATGAAGCCCAAAAATCCGTGATGCTTGCTTTTATCGTCTTTAAAATCAGGAAAAAATCGAACAATTACATTAGTAATCCCTAGGCTAAAAAATCCAGCAAGCACCAAACCCGCCTCCTGCACATATCTAAACCGTCCTAACTCTGCTGCATCAAAACACAAAGTATATATAAAAAAGGTATTAAGAACGCCAACAACTGCAGCGACATATCCTACAGTGCTTGATTTTAATGTTTGCCTTGCTATTATCCCCATACTTAATTCAACTATTATATATTTTATGAATAACTTGTGTTAAACCAAATTAATTATCACCAACATATTATTTTAAATACTCATAATTTATTATGTAAAATGAATCGTTATACAAAATACCTCAAACTCATGTATTACTTCAAAATAAACCTATAAACAATATAAACAATACTCCTTACCTTTAAATATTTCATCTGAAAATTCTTAAACGTAAAATAAATAGAAGAAAACTATAGTTTTGTGCATATGAAGGTTAAAAACATCCCAATTGTTGGTCCGACCTTAAGTCGATTAGCATCTCAATTGTATACTAAGTTCTACTTTCAAAACTCTGGTGACTATTGGGAAAAAAGATATAAAAATGGCGGGAACTCTGGTTCTGGTTCGTATAATCAATTAGCTAAATTTAAGGCTGATATATTGAATTTATTTGTTAAAGAAAACAAAATAAACTCAGTTGTGGAATTAGGTTGCGGTGACGCAAACCAACTGAAGCTATTAAAGTATCCTAAATACACAGGATATGATATTAGCAAGACTGTTTTAGGAACCTGTTCTAAAACATTTGCTAACGATGAATCAAAGCAATTTGATCATATATCTAATTTTAATCCTCAAAAAACTGATCTTATTCTAAGTATAGATGTCATTTATCATCTGGTCGAGGATGACATTTTTGAGGATCACATGAAAAAATTATTTGATAATAACCATAAAAATGTGATTATTTATTCATCCAATTTGGATGAGAACTATGAAAATAAAGAAATAAAACATGTCAGACATCGTAAATTCACAAATTGGGTAGAAAAAAATGCAAAAGATTTCAAGCTAGATAAATTCATTAAAAATAAGCACCCATTTGCAGGAGATAAAACAACTGGATCTTTAGCTGACTTCTATTTCTATTCACAAATTTAAATAATTGAAACAACCTTATCATATTGTTCATCTTCCAAGAGCCTACCCCTCAGATATAGCACCTATTTCTGGTATATTTTTCAAAGAACAATTAGCTGCCATTTCGCAAAATGAAATTAACATTAAACTAGGAGTCATTACTATCATACAAAAGCCTATTCTAAAAAAAATATTCTTTAGAAATAGTCATCTTTTGTTCTCTACTCACAAAAATGTAAGCGGTAACATTATCACATGGATAAAATATTTATTCACTATTCCTTTACCATACAGAATAAAGCGTCAATACGTTAACTACAGACTATATCTAGTTTTCAGAAAATATGTATCTTGTTATGGCAAGCCAAACTTAATTCACTTACAGACCTACGAATTGGGGGCTGTTGCTCTTAAAATTTTAAAAAAATATAACATCCCTTACATTGTAACAGAGCACTCATCAAATTTATATAATGATAAAACTAGACTTACTCACGATTTTTTAAAAAAAATATATCTGAAGAGCAGTTATAATATTGCTGTTAGTCCTTTCTTTTCTAACTATTTAACAAATAAGTTTGGGGTACCATTCACTCCTATACCCAATATTGTTGACACTAATAAATTTACTCTAAAGCCTGAAAGTAGATCCTCTAAAATCAATCTTCTGCACGTTGCTCATTGTGTTAAAATAAAGCAGCAAAAATTATTAATTCTAGGATTTGCGGAAGCCTTAAAAACAAATAAGTCACTTAAACTAACAATTGTAGGTGATGGACCAGAATTAGAATCGCTTCGGGCACTTGCTAATAAATTAAAAATTGGAGATCGTATTAATTTTAAAGGTAGCCTTGATAATGAAGCAGTAAAAACACAAATGCATCGTGCAGATATTTTCATACTTACCTCTAAAAAAGAAACATTTGGTGTGGTATTAATAGAAGCCTTAGCCGTTGGATTACCTTGCATATCTACTAGATCTGGTGGTCCAGAAGGAATTATATCGAACGAAACACTTGGTCTAATTTGCGACCACAATTCGGAAGATCTTGGTCGGGCTATTATAACAGCATCTAAGAAAAAATATGACCCTGTAAAAATACGTCAACATGTTGTCTCAAAATACTCCTCCGCAGTGGTTGCCAATAAAATCACCAATGTGTATAATGATGTTCTATCGTGATAAAATAAATTTATGTTCAAATATTCTAGTGAAGAATGCCCCTAATCATGCAAAAAAAATCATCAAATCCCGTTTAGATAGAGTCATATACTTTAAATAACTCATCCGCGTGACTTTCACCATCATAATTTTCATGCAGGTATTTTTTTGCATTCTTTCCAAGCCTAGTTCTTGAATCTTTTTCATTAATCATTGAAACGATACATTCCAGATATTCATCTTGGGACTTAAAGACTAGACCACATGCTGCTTGATTAATTAATTTAACTTGAGGAGTACAATTGGAAACAATTAGTGGCTTTTCTGCATACATATATTGAAAAATTTTATTTGCCACTCCAGAATTGTGTTGTTTATTTACATGGAAAGGAGCCAAACAAACATCTACTCTATTGAGCTCTGTTAGAAGGTCTTCGAGGGGAATCCACTTTACATACTCAATATTGTTCCTCACAGAATCTTTAGCAATAAAATTATGAAATCTATTGCTATCAGCACTATCTACGGGACCAATTATTCGAAGCAAGATATTTTGCCAATTCATTAAAATACGTTCAAAGACTTCTAATGTATCAAATATTCCTCTCCTTTCAGCAACTACACCAAAGTAGAAAAAAGTCACTCTATCATCCCTCTGTTTTGTTTTATCTACTTTAAATTTTTTAAACCTGGAAAAATCAACAACATTGGGGAAAACAAATATCTTTCTTGCATCTAATAATGTGTATCTTTCTAATAGACTATCTTTAAAATCATTAGATAAAGTGATAATGTGATCTACCTGAAGCAAGATGTTTTTTTCTTTTTTAGCCCAATTATGAGGTCTTGTAATTAAGTTTTTAATTCGACCCTTTGTCCAATTATAAGTCAATATAGTAGCTGGAAAATTTTCATGTAAATCTAGAACCAATTTAACTGATTTTTGACTCGACTTTATTGCATCGATAGCTGGTGGAGCCATATATAAATCATGAACATGAAGTAATTGAATCCCCTCTTCAATAATAAATTTTTTTATCGCTCTCGCCCAAATCCAATTGTAAAATGGCAACCAACTGGACAATGCAAAAAGTTTATCTTTAATCCATTTTCCCATGTAAATAGACTGCACATCTTTTGACTTAGCAACAGTATTCCTGTCTAGATTTAGGCAAAGAGTCTTCACCTCATATTTGCTACTTAAAATGGATACCTCTTTAAATACTCTTCCGTCATTTATGAAATCATTATCTACAACAAACCCAACCTTCATTAGTGCTCAAAGTTAATCTTTATGAATAAGTTCAAAGAAATTATTTTCATAACAAATTCTATCTCCAAATCCAGCTGCAAGGATTGGATTTAAAATAAATCGCACAATAAACTCAAGCATTCTATCATAAAAAATAAATTTGTAGTATCATCTTTCTTGATGGGTAATAAAAAAATCCTCATAATCACCTATTACTGGCCTCCAAGTGGCGGTGCTGGTGTTCAGCGGTGGTTAAAATTAAGTAACTATCTCGTAAAACTTGGTCACGAGGTTCATGTCATTTATCCTGATAAAAAATATGCAAGCTATATGGTCTTGGATGAGACATTGACCAAAGAAATTGATTCAAGAATTTTTTTACACCCGACCAAGTCTTTGGAACCACTCAAGTGGTATGCTCAACTTTTCGGTAAAAAAAATATCCCCTCGGCAGGTTTTGCGAACATTAACAAAAAGAGTATCATTCAACAATTAATTATCTTTTTGAGAACTCATTTATTTATTCCTGATCCGAGAAAATATTGGGGAATTTATGCGTACTCAGCTGCAAAAAAGATCATTAAACAACATCAAATAAAGAATCTAATTACTTCAAGTCCTCCTCATTCTGTTCAATTAATTGGTAATCGGTTAAAGAGAAATTTTTCTATTCATTGGATTGCTGATTTCAGAGACTTATGGACTGATGTGTACTACTACGAACTTTTAAATCATTCTAGATTTTCGAATTATTTTGATAGAAGACATGAACGAAAAGTGATCGAAAATGCCGATCATATTGTAACAGCTTCATCTGTGTATGTTTCTTTTTTAAATGATAAATCAAAAAATATCAATCTCGATAAATTCACAACCATCCCCAATGGGTATGATGCTATCGATTTTGAAAAATACCAATTAATTGAAAATGATATTTTCACGCTAACGTACACTGGGACTATCAGTGATCAATATAATATCACTCCTTTTTTAGATGCTTTAAGTCAATTTAAAGCAGGCAACCCAAACAACCCATTTTGTCTTCAATTTGTTGGCTCTGTCTATCCCAGTCTAAAAGAAGAACTAACCCACCGAAACCTGATCGGGAATACAAAATTCAGCCCATATGTTCCTCATTCTGAAAGTATTAAATTTTTAGAAAAAGCATCGGTACTCCTGGTCTTTGGACCATTAAACCGACATGGAAAAGAGGGAGGTATTCCCGCCAAAGTATATGAATACCTTGCAGCCAGAAAGCCCATTATTTATGTGGGTAAAAAAGATGGATTTGTGGCAGAAATCATCCATCAAACAGCTAGCGGATTAGCCCATGATAACAACATAGTAGATATTCAAAATCACATCACCGATTTATACCAAAAATGGGAATCGAATAATGGTATACTACCTAATAACGCCAAAATAACAGAGTACAGTCGTGATAGTCAAGCAAAAACATTTGCAAATCTTCTCCAATAAATTGAGCTACAACATAGGGATACTCTCCAAACTAATTCTATTTTTGAGGTCAATTCAATATACATGAAAGTTTTTATTCGTAAATACAGTCAACACATCCTAGCTATTTTACTAATTGCTATTTTGTCGGCTTTGTTTGTGCCTAATAATTTTAAAAATAAGGCACCCAAACAAAGTGATATTGTTCAATACAGAGGAGCTGCAAGTGAAATTAAGCAGTACCAAGAATCCGGTGAAAATATCTTGTGGACGAATGCTCTTTTTGCAGGGATGCCTACCTATGTAATTAGCCTTCCAAGTAAGTCAACGATTATTAAACACCTGAAAATTCCAAGTTATCCTAGGGTATGGGCACAACTATTTTTATATATCTTTTGTAGTTTCATTATGCTTCTTGCTTTTAAAGTAAGACCTTGGCTTGCATTAATTGGTGCTATTGGCATCGGAATGGCAACAGAAAATCTAACCATTTTAGCCGTAGGACACAATACAAAAGCAAGAGCCATTGGGTACCTCCCATTAGTAATTGCTGGCATGCAATACATCTTTAATAAAAGGTATTTAGTAGGACTTACATTCCTTGCAACTGGATTTGGATTAGAACTCCAAGCTAACCATGTTCAAATCACCTACTATGGTGGGTTTATGGTTGTTTTATATGTCCTTTTTCATGCATATCCCTATTTCAGAGAAAAACAGTTTAAATCATTTTTTGTAGCATGTGGCATTGCTGTTCTTGGAGCAGGTATTGGGCTTGGAGCAAATAGCTTAAACATCCTTTTACTTAAAGAATATGCTACAGAATCTATTCGAGGTAAAAGTGAACTAACCATAAATAAAAACAATAAATCTAACGCTGACAAACAGGATGGACTAACTCAAGATTATGTATTTTCATACAGTAATGGTTGGTCGGACATAGGGGCCACTATCATACCAAATTATAGTGGTGGTGATTCTGATAAACTTGGACTTTACTATGGTCAAATCGGAAGTACATCAGGTCCTAAATACATAGGTGTCACCCTATTCATTTTGATGATTCTTGGTTTAGTTTTAATCCGCGGACCTCAAAAATGGTGGCTATTATCCGTAATAGTAATTACCTTAATACTGTCAATGGGAGGAAATCATTTTACAGGAATTAATCAATTCATGTACAATCATTTCCCGCTTTACAACAAATTTAGAGCCCCAAGTATGATTATGGTTTTAGTTCAGTTATCTGTTGGTTTATTAGCCGTTTTAACTTTAGAAAAAGTTATCAGCCAACCAGATTATGTAAAAGAAAATTGGAAAAGGGTGAGCTATGCTGCTTTTGCTGGCATTGGAATTATTATTCTATTGACCTATTCTGATACATTATTTAACGATTTTAATTCTACCCCCAAGGAAAATGAAAATGGACAGACTGTATATGATTCTGATACCGAATATGCAAAAAATGTAATTCAAAGACAAGGCGGAGAGGTCACACAGCCTTCAATCGATCGTTTCAAAGGTCAACTATCTGAGATGCGGCTTGTGGAGATGAAAAAAGATGGTAATCGAAGTATCTTTTTTGCCATAAGTATTCTTCTTGTGCTTTGGTTAATCTATAAAGAAAAAATAAAAGTCAACTATGGATTAATCATTTTAGGACTTCTAATTACCACTGATTTATGGACGGTTGGCAAACGCTATTTAAACGATAAGGATTTTAAAAGAGAAAGAGCCTTAGAGCAACCATTCACCCCTTATGCTGTAGATTTGGAAATATTAAAAGATAAAACCTATTACCGGGTTTTAGACCTTACCCAAAGTACGTTAAATAGCAACCGATGTGCTTACTTCCACAAATCAATTGGAGGCTACAGTGCTGCAAAAATTAGAAGATTCCAAGATTTATGGGATTGGCATTTGATGGACGATTTAAGAGCTGGAAGAGTTACCAATAATGGGATTTTTAATATGCTAAATATGAAGTATTATATCTACCCTAATCAACAAGGAGGAGAACCTAGGTATGGCATTAACCCAAACGCTAACGGAAACGCATGGATTGTAAATGAAGTGAATGTCGTTGAAAATGCTGATAGTGCTATCATTCAACTATCCCAAATTAATACCAAAACACAAGCTATTGTTGAGGAAGAGTATGCAGATTTAATCAGCACTAATTCTATTAAAGACAGCACAGCGAGTATAAAACTATCCTCTTACCATCCAGAAAAATTAGAATACACGTATTCATCGAAAACAGAGAGTAATGTGGCTTTTTCAGAAGTGTTTTATGACAAAGGTTGGAGTGCCTATATTGATAATCAGCCTGTTGATCAATTTCGATTAAACTACCTATTGAGAGGTATGAAGGTGCCTGCAGGAAAACATACTATCCGATTTGAATTTTCTCCAAAAACATTTCAAACAGGATCGATGCTCGCTATGACATTTGGTAGCTTAATATACTTAATGATTGGTTTGAGCTTATTTTTATGGGTTCGAAATGAATTTCCTAAAAAAGACCAAAAACTAAACTAGATTAGAAATGCAATTCGCTCAGGTGTATGGTCATCAGAAAATTAAGGAACAATTAATACGAAATGTTGAAAATAACAGACTCCCTCATGCACAACTTTTTTTGGGAGATGAAGGATGTGGCAAGTTAGGTCTTGCCTTAGCACTTACTCAATACATATACTGCACACAACGTACGTCCTTAGATTCCTGTGGTGTTTGTAGTTCATGTCGTAAAATCAGTAGTCATTCACATCCAGATGTGCATTTTACGTATCCTGTTTCAGCAAGTAAAGAAATAAGCACCCAACATATCGAAAAATGGAGGGAAATCAATGCTTCATCGATGTATTTTAATACGACAGACTGGATGGAAGCCATTGCAAAAGACGGCAATAAAACACCTAATATTACACGTGAAGAAACTCGAAGCATTCTTTCTCGCCTCTCGTTAAAACCCTATGAAGGCGAGGCAAAAACTCTAATAATTTGGATGCCAGAGTATTTAAAGAAAGAAAGCAATGTCTTACTTAAACTCATTGAGGAGCCGCCTCAAAAGACCTATTTTATTTTAGTAGCCGAACATTCACAACAACTACTACCCACAATTACAAGTAGGACACAACTTACCAAAATTCCAAGGTATTCTTATAAAGAAACTCACGCATTTTTGGACAAAAAGTATGGTCTCGAGAAGTCTAGCTTGGAGCAGATTGCACGATTGTCTGATGGCAATCTGAGAATGGCAACCCACCTAATAGAAAACAACTCTAATGATCATGCAGCATTATTCAGAGATTGGATGTTAGCATGCTATAGAAATGACCTTAAATCAGTAAGTGATATCTCTGACAAACTTCATGCGATGGGCAAAAATCAAATTCAGCTATTTTTAAAACATGGGATTGGTGTCCTGAGAGAATGTATGCTGCACCAAACTATAGACAACTATACAATTAATGCCGAAAGTAGTCAGGTAGACTTTATCCAAAAGTTGAGTACAACCTTAAATGCCTTTTTTATCGAAAAAATATACACTCAAATAAATGAAGTCATTTATCATCTGCAGCGAAATGCTAATCCTAAAATTGCATTATTTAACTTGTCCATAAACATTAGATACCACTTTATCCGTAAGTAATTTTTATTTTGTGATATATTTGAGGCTGCATGTTATTGCTGAATAATAGCAATTCGTCAAATAAAGAAAAAGTCAATTAGTATGGGATGTGGAAGTTGTGGAAATAATAATGGCAGTCATAGTCCTGGATGCGGGAATAATGGGGCATGCAGCACCGGAAGTTGCAACAAACTAAATGTTTACAATTGGCTTACTGACATGGTACTGCCCGAAGATTATGAGCCATTTAATATTGTTGAAGTACGATTTAAAGGAAGTAAAAAGCAATTTTATAAGAATGTTAATCACCTTGAGCTCTATACCGGAGATAAAGTAATCGTAGATTCAGATATAGGATATGATGTTGGCGAGGTTTCACTTGCTGGAGAACTTGTAAAACTTCACCTGAAAAAATACGGAGTTGATGAGAACAACTCAGAAATGCGAACCATACAAAGTGTTGCAAATGATGACGAGGTTGATAAATATGAAAAATTTAAGGCAATTGAGCAGAAATCATTAGAACAAGCCCGAACAATTGCTCTTCAACTTCGACTTAAAATGAAAATAAGTGATATCGAATATCAAGGCGATGGCAAAAAAATCACATTTTATTATACCTCTGAGGGGCGAGTTGACTTTAGAGAGCTTATTAGACGATATGCCTCAGAATTCAAAAGTAGAATACAAATGCTGCAAGTTAGTTATCGAGAAGAAGCATCTCGACTTGGTGGTATTGGATCATGCGGTAGAGAGTTGTGTTGTAGTACCTGGCTTACAGATTATAAAGTAGTTAGTATGAGTGCTCCAAAAACACAAAACTTATCCATTAATATGCTTAAACTTAGTGGACAATGTGGAAGATTAAAATGTTGTCTAAACTATGAGTTAGAGACTTATCACGAGGCTTTAAAATCATTCCCTAACGAAAAAGTTAAGCTAAAAACTGAATCGGGATTAGCTAGTTTGAAGAAAATTGATATTCTAAAAGGAACAGCCTGGTATTGTTATGAGAAAAGCTTTGATTGGATTCCCCTCAACTTAGAACGAGTAAATGAAATTATATCCCTTAACAAAAAAGGGAAAACACCTGTCACACTTAGCGATACTGCTAAAGGTGCAGAAATTGCATTCAAAACTTTAGAATATAAGGATGACTTGCTTGGTGAAAATGATTTGACTAGAATGGATCATAAAAACAAAAAATCTAATCAAAAAAGAGGTCATAAGGGAAGGGATAAAAACCGAAGATTTAACAAGCCAAAAAATAAGGCTAACAACCACAAAGGGAATAAAAACAGTACAACTAAAAATCAGAATCCTAAAAACAAAGACTGAAAATTCACCTTTTAACTCATGCAAGCGAGACACTCTGACAGAAAAAGATACTTCAAAGAACAAGCTTTAACCACCCGCAAGCATGTTATCCCATACTTGCAAGATTTGATAAAAATTGACGAAAATACTTCTGTACTAGAAATCGGTTGTGGTGAAGCGGGTAATCTTGAACCATTTTTAGACTTAGGATGTAAAAGAGTAGTAGGCATAGATATCTCCGAAGGAAGAATTGAAAATGGAAAATTATACCACGCTAATCATCCCAATTTTAATAATTTAGAGCTAATTGCTGAAGATATTTACGACACCAAAACCAAAGAAGAGTTTGATATTATAATCAGTAGAGATGTAATTGAACATATTCCAAACCAAGAAAAATTTATGAAAAGATGTCGTGATTTCATGAAACCAAATGGATTATACTTTATTGGATTTCCACCATGGTATAATCCGTTTGGTGGCCACCAACAACTACTCAAAAACAAGTTTTTTTCTAAACTACCTTACTTTCATATTTTACCAAAATTCTTATACAAGAGGCTTCTTCATATAATTGGTGAAAGTGAAGCTAAGATTAAAGGAATGCTGGAAATTTATGATACAAGAATTACCATCGACAGACTAAACCGTATACTCAAAACAAGTAATTACCAGACACTTAAGAAGACAGACTATTTATTTAACCCAAACTACGAGACTAAATTTGGGATTAAGCCTCGAAAACAAATCAAATTGATTAGCTCAATCCCGTTTTTTAGAAATTTTTTTGTAACCGCTTCTTATTATGTTGTTAGACCGAATAAATAAATTTAATTATCAAGAATCACTCGATTTTTTATTGATCGAGCTAACGTTATTTCGTCTGCATACTCTAACTCTCCTCCCACAGCAATACCTTTTGATAAAGTACTAACTTTCACACCAATTTCTCGTAATTTTTTTGCGATATAATATTCCGTTGTATCACCCTCCAAAGTTGAACTCAGAGCAATGACAGCTTCTTTGATGTCATTTTCCTTAACTCTAGATAATAGTTCGGGTATTTTCACGTCACTCGGACCTATGCCATCTACCGGCGATATCAGTCCCCCAAGTACATGAAAAAGTCCATTATACTGCCCCGTATTTTCGATAGCAATCACATCTTGAAAATCCTTAACAATACAAACAATGGAAATATCTTTTGATGGTGAACTACATACATTACACAAAGGACCATCACTCAAGTTGAAGCATTGTTGGCAATATTGAATTTGAGTTCTCATTTTAAGAAGTGATTCACTTAACTCAATTGTTTCACCTTCTGACCTTTTAAGAAGAAAAAGAGCCATGCGTAATGCACTTTTCTTTCCAACCCCCGGAAAACGTGAAAGATGCTCTACCGCTTTATTAATTAAATTAGATGACGAAACGCTCATACACTATATTAACAAAGTTAAAAGTTGTTAGTTATCTTCCAACATAATTGGGCATCATGTGTTTAACTTGTACTAAGTTAGAAAAGGGAGTGGAAAATAAACTAAACTTAAATCACCAAATTAAGGTAAGGATGGTGCCACAAAATGAGAAAAATCATAAGATTCCTGGGACTCGACATGTCTTTAGTTATAATGTAACCATTTATAATTCAAGCGTTGAGGAAGTCCAATTAACTAGAAGGCATTGGTTCATTACAGATGGTGTTTTGGGAGTAAGGGAAGTTGAAGGGGAGGGAGTAATTGGAGAAAAACCAATTTTAAGTCCCGGAGAAAGTTATTCCTACCAATCTTGGTGTCCAATATCTGAAGATTTTGGAAGCATCAGCGGCTACTTTACTTTTCGATTATTGAGAACTGAAGAAATTGGGTATGCAAATATTGATACCGTGCTACTTATACCAGACGAAAATTTAAATTAAATTACTTTAAATTTTATATTAATAGGTAGATTAATCCAATAATTCCGACTAACCAACAGTAATAAGCAAAATAGGCAAGCCTACTCCTTTTAACAATCGAAATCATCCATTTGCAAGCAAAAATTCCAGAGAATAGGGCAGCTATAAAACCTACAATAACAGCCATATCAAAGGATGAACTCGACACACTAGATTCCATAGCTGAAAAATCCATTATTTCTTTTGCCATTGCTCCAAAGATCAAAGGGAGTACCATTAAAAAACTAAAACGAGCCGCACGTTCTCGGTTAATTCCTAATAAAACTGCAACTGCAATTGTACTTCCACTTCTACTTATTCCAGGTAAAATAGCGATGGCTTGAATAATCCCTAATAACAGTGCATTTCCAGAACTCATTAATCCATCTTTACTACTAAGCTTGTCAGACAAAAACAGTAAAATCCCAGTTAAAATTAGCATTAGACTCACAAGCAAAATATGACCACTGAAAAATTTGTCAATTTGATCTTTAAAAAATAACCCTACAAGAACTGCTGGTAACATTGAAATGATAATAAAAAATGTAAATTTTGTTTCATTATTCCACTTGAATTTGAAAATTCCCTTTATCAGTTCAAGAATATCTTTTCTAAAAACAATCATGGTACTCAAAGCTGTCGCAAAGTGTAAGGTTACGGTAAATAAAAGACCCGCCTCACTCTCATCAATGCCAATGATTGCTTTACCTAGTTCGATGTGACCGCTACTACTTACTGGTAAAAACTCAGTTAAACCCTGAATTATTCCAAGAACAATAGACTCCCAAATGCTCATTAATTATTGTTTTGTTTTTTTCATTATCGCAAAGATCTCGATAACGAAGCCTAAAATTACGACAATTGGAGCTAATGTAGTCTTACGAAAATCGTAAATATCCTCCTTACCGTACATCAAAACAAACCCAATAACGATGGTGAGTAAACCTGCAAGCATAAGTTTATAGTTTGTTTTATTAAAAACAAATTGTTGAGATGAGTTAGTTTTTGGTTCAGTTTTACTAGTTTTTTTATTAGCCATAATGAGTTGTTTTGTATTGCGAATACTAAATTATTCTGACAAAAATAACATCAAATTGTATTGATACCACTTTTAATAATTCCAAATGCTAGGAGTTCTCTTACTTTTGTAGCATCCATTAATACATGAACACCTATAATTTTCAATCTATCGAGGAAAAATGGCAAGCAAAATGGGCCGAATCCAACATTTATCGATCTGAAATTGATTCAACTAAACCCAAATTTTATGCCTTGGATATGTTCCCTTATCCAAGTGGAGCTGGATTACATGTAGGTCATCCTTTGGGCTACATTGCAAGCGATATTGTCAGCAGATACAAACGACTAAATGGTTACAATGTACTCCACCCTATGGGTTTTGATGCTTTTGGTCTTCCTGCAGAACAATACGCTATTCAAACTGGACAACATCCAAAGGTTACAACCGATATTAACCTAAAAAAATATAAAGAGCAACTAAACAGAATAGGTTTTAGTTATGATTGGGAAAGAGAAGTTAGGACTACCGATCCCAATTATTATAAATGGACACAATGGATTTTCATTCAATTATTTGAATCTTGGTATAATGAAAAAACAGATAAAGCTGAAAGCATTGACTCTTTGATTTCTATTTTCGAAATTGAAGGAAATGTAAATGTCGTTCACAAGGGTGATATAACTGAACCCTTCACCTCTGTTGAATGGGAAGATAAAACAGCTCAAGAAAAGGAACGTATTCTCCAACATTACCGACTTGCCTTTCAAAAAGAAACTTCTGTAAATTGGTGTGAAGAACTGGGCACCGTTTTAGCAAATGACGAAGTCAAAGATGGACTCTCAGAGCGTGGTGGTTTTCCGGTAAGTCAGAAATTAATGAAGCAATGGTATGTTCGTATAACAGCCTATGCAGACAGACTATTATCTGGATTGAAAAAAATAGATTGGAGTGATAGCATTAAAGAAACACAGCGAAACTGGATCGGCAAAAGTATCGGGGCTAGAATTTCCTTCAAAGTAAAGAAACACAACGATAACATAGAAGTGTTTACTACAAGACCTGACACTATTTTTGGATGCACCTTCATGGTTTTGGCACCAGATCACCATTTGGTTGATTCTATTACTACATCTGATCAAAAAGAAACAGTTGATGCGTATGTAAAAATTGCTAATAATAAGAGTGAGTTAGAGCGTAAAAAAGATAAATCCGTTAGCGGTGTTTTCACTGGTGCATCTGCTATACATCCATTCACAAACAAAGACATCCCAATTTATATTTCTGAATATGTTCTAAGTGGGTATGGTACGGGGGCCATCATGGCCGTACCTGCTCATGATGATAGAGATCATGCATTTGCCAAAAAATTTGGACTCGACATTATTCAAGTCATAAATGATCCTAATGCCGAGGAAATCAATATTCAAGAGAATAGTTACGATACAAAAAATGGTGTCCTTATAAATAGTGAAAACTTTGACCGATTGAGTGTAAAAGAGGCTATTCAAGCCATCATTCAGCTGGCTGAAGAACGGAATTTTGGGAAAAAAGAGATTCAATTCAAATTAAGAGATGCAGGATACAGTCGTCAACGGTATTGGGGTGAACCATTCCCTATCGTTTATAAAAATGACATCCCTACTATCGATAGAAACCTACCTGTAGAACTCCCGGATGTTGAGAGCTATACACCCTCAGGTTCTGGCGAAAGCCCATTAGCGAAAAACTCCAATTGGGTGCATACAGATAATGGCCTCAGAGAAACAGATACCATGCCTGGTTATGCTGGAAGCAGCTGGTATTTTTTAAGATTCATGGACCCAAAAAACGAGCATACCTTTGCTAGCAAAGAAAGTCTAACCTATTGGAATCAAGTGGACTTATATATTGGAGGCACAGAACATGCTACAGGGCATCTGCTTTATAGTAGATTTTGGACTAAATTTTTATTTGATCGAGGGTTTCTAACCTTTGATGAACCATTTAAGAAACTTGTAAATCAAGGGATGATTCAAGGAGAAAGTCAGCTACTTAATTTAGGCAACAGAGAACTTCATGTACCCATAGAATATGTTTCAAAGGATGGGATGATGACTCAAGAAAACTTTGAAATTTTACAGCAAAAAGATAATCGATTTGTTGGAATTGACAGCCGAGAATTATATGGACAAAGCGATTCATTAAAACTTAGATTGCAAGTAGAAAAAATGTCCAAGTCAAAATTTAATGTAGTGAATCCAGATATGATCTGCGAACAATATGGAGCAGATACACTCAGACTTTATGAAATGTTTCTTGGTCCAATTCAAGATAGTAAGCCATGGAGTACAAAGGGAATTGATGGAACTCATCGATTTCTTAAAAAATTATGGTCGCTTTTTTATGACTTGGACCATCGACCCCAATGGGACAGTTCAGAGCCAAATAAAGATTCTCTGAAAACACTTCATAAAACCATAAAAAAAATCACAGAAGATATTGAGAATTTATCATTGAATACATCTGTATCTCAATTTATGATTTGCGTTAATGAACTAAGTAGCCAAAAGTGTAAGTCACTCTCTATTTTAAAGGATTTACTAATCCTATTGAATCCTTTCGCTCCACACATAACGGAGGAATTATGGAATTCTACAGGGCATGAAGGCTTTATTGGGAATGCCCAATGGCCTGTTTTTGATAAAAATCATGTTATTGAAAAAAATAAAGCATACCCTATATCCATCAATGGGAAAACTCGAACAAACATGGAGTTCCCAATTGATATGAGTAAAGAGGACATTGAGTCTCAAGTTTTACAAAATGAGATTGTGTTAAAGTGGTTAGATGGTAATTCTCCCAAAAAAGTAATTGTAGTATCGGGCAGAATTGTAAATATTGTTATTTGATCTGTTTATAATTTAACCATCTGTTTATTACCTTCGAATTTAAATATTAAAAAATATGAATACCTGGATAACCATACCCAACCACTCAGATTTTACCATTCATAATTTGCCCTATGGCATTTTTGTTAGAGATGGAAGACCTACTCCTGGAATTGCAATAGGAGATCAAATTATTGACTTGAACTCCTCAGCCAAATGTGGTTTATTCAAGGACTTAGATTTTAGTAGTAATGTTTTTGAATCAACAGTTTTAAATGACTTCATTGGTTGTGGCAAGTCTGCTTGGTCATCACTCCGAAAATATATAACATCTGAACTTACCTATCAAGGTGAATTATACGAAAATAGAGATAAGATACTCGTTGATAGGACTAGTGCTCAAATGTGTCTTCCTATTCAAATTGGTGATTATACTGACTTTTACAGTAGTATAGAGCATGCCACAAACCTTGGAAAGTTATTTAGACCAAACAGTGAGCCATTACTCCCAAATTGGAGGCATATCCCTGTAGGTTATCATGGTAGAGCAAGTAGTATTGTTGTCAGCGGAACTCCCATCAAGAGGCCTCAAGGTCAGATGAAACCTCCAACTGCTGAAATCCCAAGTTTTGGT
>CAJWLP010000011.1 GCA_913043145.1 uncultured Bacteroidota bacterium | reverse complement strand
TACCATTTTGTGTGAATGATGCTCTTGCTTTACACCCAGCATAAACAGTGTTAACTATTAAAGCAAGTAATGCTGTTAAAAAAGTTGGTTTTAAAAACTTCATAATTTCTAATTTTTTTGTTATTTACTAACATATACGAGTGTTTTCATTATAGGGTTGAAATTTATTTAAATTTATTTTCTAGAAATCCTTTTTTGCCACATCCAAGCATGGTATATCATGTCGTGTAAGTCATACTCCGCTTGCCATTGAAGCACATCATTTATTTTGTGAGTATCCGCAAAAATTTGTTCTACATCACCCTCTCTCCTTGGTCCGATTCTGTAATTCAAACGTATGTTGCATCGTTCTTCAAAAGCTTTAACCACCTCCAAAACAGTAGAACCATGACCCGTTCCTACATTGAATACATCCACAGAATTAGGCATCTTATCTGCAAATGTCATAGCCTTCACATGGGCTTTTGCTAAATCTACTACGTGGATATAGTCTCGAATACACGTACCGTCAGATGTATTATAATCATTTCCATGAATCACTAACTGCTCTCGAATACCGGCTGCAGTCTGCATAATGTAGGGTACTAAATTACTAGGCACACCATTCGGCAATTCACCAATTTGGGCAGAAGGATGGGCTCCAACTGGATTAAAATACCGCAACAAAACGGTCTTAATATTTTTGTGTTTTGCATAATCCTGAATAATTTCTTCACCAATTATTTTAGTGGTTCCGTAGGGGCTTTCAGCACTTTTTATGGGAGTGTCTTCTGTCACAGGCAAATCATCAGCTATTCCATAAACTGTACAACTCGAAGAAAAGATTAAATTTTGAACGCCATGCCTTTCCATGGCTCCCAAAAGGGTAATTAACCCTGAAACATTATTTTCATAGTATTTAATTGGGTTATCAACTGACTCTCCAACGGCCTTGTATGCCGCAAAATGAACCACCCCATAAAAATCATGTTCCTTAAAAATTCGATTCATGATTGTTTGATCATTCACATCTCCAATGACCAAGTCAATCGAACGACCAGATATCGAAACGATTCGTTCTTTTACTTCTTCTGTCGAATTATCTAAATTGTCAATTACGACTACATCATAACCTGCAGATTGAAGTTCAACTACAGTATGGCTTCCTATGTATCCAAGCCCACCTGTAACGAGTATTTTTTTCATGTGTGTAGCAAATGTAAGTCAACGAGAATGAAACACGATTTATTGCAAATTATCGGCTGAATATATCATTTTAAAATGCTGAATACCTGCTTCTTCAAATTGATTGCCCAAGGGACTAAACCCATATTTGTTGTAAAACTCAACCACCTGAACTTGAGCGTGTAAATAAATCATTCGATCATGATCTACTGCAGCTAAAGCCGCTTTGAGTAAAGATGCACCAACGGATTGAGTCCTGTACTCCTTGAGTACCGCAAAACGTTCAAGCTTAGTTCCCTGACTTGTATTACGAAATCTACAGGTACCCACTACGCGATTGTCGTAAGTTGCAAAAAGATGAGTACTCGAAGATTCAAACTCATCATACTCTTCCTCTTCACTCACAGACTGTTCAATTACAAATACTGCTCTACGAACATCAAAAATAGCCTCCATGGATTGAGGAGAATCAGCAACTTTAACAATTATTTCTTTATCCATAAAATACAAAGGTAGGTATTAAAAAAAATGTACATTTGCTCTGCTATACTGCATTAATTTGTAATGATAAAAAGCATTCAATATGAGTTGGTTTAAGCGAGCAACAGAAGGAATTCGAACAGAAACAAAAGACAAAAAACCTACCCCTGACGGACTTTGGTATAAATGTAAGCTATGTAAAACTCCGACTAGTACAAAGGAATTTGAGCTTAATTTATGTGTGTGTCCGAATTGCGGTCATCACGAACGAATTGGATCAAAGGAATACTTTGCCATTCTTTTTGACGAAGGTAAATTCAAAGAGTTAGACGTCAATCTAAGTTCTGGTGATCCTCTGAAATTTAAGGATACAAAAACATATCCTGATCGAGTAGAAGCCTCAAAATCCAAAAGTGGTTTAACTGATGCGGTTAGAACAGCTATTGGAAAAATCGGTGGTTTAAAAGTTTCTATGGCGGTTATGGATTTTGCTTTCATTGGTGGTTCTATGGGTTCGGTAGTAGGTGAAAAAATTGCTCGATCTATTGATAAAGCTATTGAACTAAAAATTCCGATGATTATCATTTCCAAAAGTGGAGGTGCCCGAATGATGGAAGCCGCTTTTTCACTTATGCAAATGGCAAAAACATCCGCAAAACTTGCTCTTCTTGCCGAAGAAAAACTACCTTACATATCTGTACTTACTGATCCAACAACTGGAGGAATCACTGCTTCATTTGCTATGCTTGGAGATGTAAATATTGCTGAACCAAAAGCATTAATTGGATTTGCAGGACCACGAGTTATTAAAGAAACAATTGGCAAAGACCTTCCAAAAGGATTTCAACGCTCTGAATTTTTGCAAGAAAAGGGATTTGTAGATTTTATCGTAGAAAGAAAAGACTTAAAAGAAAAAATACACAACGTTCTTAATATATTTGGAACTCATAAACGCTTAGCAAAAGCATAACTGTAATTAGAATTGATTAAAAGATGAATTTCCCCGAAAATTTAAAATACACAAAAGAACACGAGTGGGTGTCTATGGAGGGCGATGTTGCAACAATTGGCGTAACTGAATTTGCCCAAAGTGAGTTAGGAGACATTGTATTTGTTGAAATCGAAACAGAAGGTGAAACCCTCGACCAAAATGAAGTATTTGGTACAATTGAAGCTGTAAAAACAGTATCAGACTTGTTTATGCCTATAAGTGGAGAAATTGTTGCCATTAATTCTGATCTTGAAGATGCACCTGAAAGTGTTAATGAATCTCCTTATGAAAATGGCTGGATGGTCAAAATCAAAGCCTCTGATTTGTCTGAGGTGGATGGTTTGATGGATGCAAATGCATACAAATCCCTAATCGGACAATAAATCTACCACACCATATGAAGCTCAAACGAGCACGAATACTCGCCATAATTTGGACAGCCTTCATAGCTAGTTCTTGCTTGTTACCTCCATCACTTTTTAAACCGTTTACCTTCCAAAGTTTATTTGGTTTGGATAAACTTATTCACCTTGTTCTGTACTTTGTATTTGTCCAACTTTGTGCAATAAACCTAAAAAAGATAAATCGGAAAAATAAACTAGTCATTCTTCTAATCGGTATTATCTATGGCATCCTCATTGAATTTATGCAAAGCACAATGAATATAGGTAGGAGTTATGAAATTGATGATATGATTGCAAACACATTAGGGTGCATTCTAGGAATTATATTTTTGACAATAACACAAAATTCAATACCGTTAATTAAAAAGTATTTACCTTTTCAGCAGAAAGGTAATTAAGGTATAAATTTTTTACGTTAATTTTGAATTACAAATCACATGGAAGTTAAAAAGTATCCAAAACCTGAAGTTAAAAACAAAAGAATTGACTTCTTCCTAGCCGGACTTGCTTTTTCTTTATTGGTTGTTTTTGGAGCTTTCTCATATAGAATTTATGATGATAGACCAGATCAATTAGAAAACATCATTATAGAGGAAGACCTAGTTGTTATGGAAAACACTGTTCAAGAGAAAAAACCACCTCCTCCACCTCCTCCACCAGAAATTGAAGTGGTAGAAGATGATGAGGAAATTGAAGAGGATCAACCTGAGATTGAAGACAATGAAATCGATCAGGATACAGAGATGGAGATTTATGAACAAGAAGAGGAAGAACCAGAAGAAACCAATGAAGTTTTTGAAATCTTCGATGTATCTGAAAAAGCATCTTTCCCTGGTGGCGATGCCGGTCTTCAACGATTTATCGCTGAAAACATAACATTCCCACCAATGGCATTAGAAAATGACATGCAGGGTACGGTAAACGTAATGTTTGTGGTCGATAAAAGTGGTCGAGTACGAGATGTAACAATTTTGGGTAGAAAAAAAGGATTTGGCCTAGAAGATGAAGCGATGCGAGTAATCAAATTAACTTCTGGCAAATGGCGTCCTGCAAAACAGCGTGACAAATCAGTAAATATGCGATTTAGAATTCCGGTGAAATTCCAAATATTTTAAATTTTTTGTTCAGATATCATAGATCCCTTTGCATCTGCAAGGGGATTTTTTTTGCTTATAAAAATGATGAAATGATTACTAAAATGAATATAATCATTTCATAATGATTCATTTAAATTACTTGCAAGTGCTTACAAGCGATTATAAACGTAAGTAAGTACTTAAAATAATCATATTGTTTGGTGCATGCATTCAATTTGTAGTGTTGTTCAAAAGGAACAGCAGAATTAACTACATATAATAATCGTCTCACATGGGACACTAAACAAAACAATTTAATCACTTAACAATTATTATGAACGCATTAAAAAACAAAGTACAATTGATCGGAAACCTAGGAATGAAGCCAGAAGTTAAAGAACTCGATGGAGGAAGAAAAGTCGCTAAATTTACACTTGCTACGAATGAGGTTTACAAAAATCAAAAAGGAGAAAAGGTGCAAGACACCCAATGGCACAACATTGTCGCGTGGGGCAAAACAGCTTCTCTGATGGAAGAACTACTTAGCAAGGGAAAAGAAGTACTTGTGGAAGGAAAATTAACAAACCGAAGTTGGGATGACAAAGAGGGCAATAAACGTTACATTACTGAAATTGTCACCTCAGATTTTTTAATTTTAACTCCCAAAACTCAAAGTAAAAAAGAAGAAATCCCTTTCTAAAATAATTCTTCTTTAAATAAAAAACCACTCGCTGAGCGATTGGTTTTTTTTATGCTTTCAAAATCTGGTCAGTGTGTTCCTTGGTTTTGACTTTGGAAATCACTTCTTCAATAACTCCATTTTCGTCAATAATAAAAGTCGTACGTGCCACACCCATATATTCTCTACCATACATACTTTTCTTTACCCAAACACCGAACATTTCACAGGTTTCTTTTTCAGTATCTGCT
The DNA here is from genome assembly GCA_913043145.1 of uncultured Bacteroidota bacterium. GTDB lineage: Bacteria > Bacteroidota > Bacteroidia > NS11-12g > UBA9320 > UBA9320. Next base: position 36,505 of record CAJWLP010000011.1, on the reverse strand, counting down.
AGTAAATCAAAAGGCAAATCATACTTTTCAATAAACTTTTGGTGCTTTTTTTCACTATCTGGACTCACACCTAAAATAGCATATCCTTTACTCAAAAACTGATCATAGTTATCTCTCAAGTTACATGCTTCAGCAGTACACCCTGGAGTATCATCCTTGGGATAAAAATAGAGTAGTAATTTTTTACCTGCATATCTCGAAAGTGAAACTGCATCTCCATTCTGATTAACTCCTGTAAATTCTGGGGCCTTATCTCCTTGTTTTATATTACTCATAATAGTTCAACAAAATTATTGAAACTTAGATTATCAAAGTACAATCTTTTGCTCAAATTGTGATTTATTATTTCGATTGTCGTTTACAATCAGTTTGAGCATATACTCCCCAGGTTTAATCCAATTAGGAATGATTCCTGATATAATATTGGTCTTAGGTTCATATTCAGCTAGAATCCATTTGTCATTAATGGAACAGGTAAAACTTTTTACACCAGTCAAATTATCCGTCACTCTGAATCGATAAGATTTACCCACCTTAATTGGTTTAATGGTAGGAGGAATGTCATCATATCCAATCGCATATTCCCCCAGTGATCGTGTTTTGAATTTTAGGATGTTTCCGCTAAGAACACCACCCTCGTAATACCTTCTTGAACCTTCCATGCTAAATGCACACAATTTGGATCCATAACTTAACCATTTATCGGGTACAGTGTATGAGACATTGATGTATGAATGAAGTGGGGTATATGGATAATGCATTTGCAGGGTCTTACTCAGCATGTCTGGCTTCGCATTTTTGATTTTCAACTTAAAATCGAATGGATGATAAATTGATTTTTTAGGCACGTTAATATCCCATTCAAAGTATTGAATTCGCGTATTGTTTTTTACACGTTTGACTTTATCGCCTCCACCCCCAATTGGTGGTGTAAATTCATTTGCATTTTTATCTCCATGCAATACCCAAGACGCCGAATCGACCATCCCAGCATAATCTTTAAGATACAATCGCATAATAACAGAATCTCCTTCTCCAATAGTCACATTCCCATTATTTTTTTGCTGGTAATAAGGTAAAGGATTAAATCGCTCCTTAAAAAGTCGAACATAGGTTTTTTTATCTTTCCATTTCAAAAAGGGATCGATATGTGCATTGATGTATCGTCCTTGAGAAAAATTAAACTTATTTACTTGATAAGAAAAAACCAGCTGATTGTCAGCAGTAATCCAACAATAATTTATTCCCAAGACATTTTTTTTATCTGTAAAATAATCATTTGCCCATACCCCAAAACTATACTTCCCAGGTTTGAGTTTAATTGGTTTTTTCTTCTGAATTTGATCACCCCACTTGCTGATTGTCATGTATGGATAATTCCCCGATGAATGAAGTACTTTTTGATCTCTTTTATAAATGCTAATCCGCTTAATTTCGGGTTTCAATTGATCTTTAATGGTAAGATCATGTAAAAGCGGGTTTGTACTTCGTCCACTCGGATTTCTGATTTCAAAGTGCAGATGTGGACCACCACTTCCACCAGTATTCCCACTAAGAGCAATGACTTGTCCTTTTTTAACTGGCAATTCTCCTGATTTAGGAAACAATTCAATTTCAAATTTTCGTTGCTTGTACTGCCGTTCTTTAACATAATTCGCAATAGCCCCTTTAAATTGCTGTAAATGCCCATATACCGTAGTATAGCCATTGGTATGACGGACATATAAAACACGGCCGTAACCTCGTGTGCTAATCTTAATACGTTCGACATAGCCATCAGCAGATGCACGAACATTCCAACCCTCAACACCACCAGTTCTCATATCCATACCCGCATGAAAATGGTTTCCTCTCAATTCACAAAAACTACCCGAAATAAGTATGTCTCCATCAAGAGGATTGGCGAAATAGTTGGTAGTATATCGATAAATTTGTTGTTTGAACTTATAGGGTTTTATAACAATTTTTGGAGCAGGTGTTTTATCCTCTTTAAATGATTCTTTTTCTGATGAAACTTGAAAACTTGTAGAGTCTGAATCGGAAGTACTGGAATTCGAATCCTGTGAAGAATCTGTACCACACCCTAAAAGTACCAAAAATAAACACCCTACAAACATCCTATTTAAAAGCATAACACCTTTTTTAAAACAAATTTAACGACACAAAAAACCACCAATCATGAAGATGTGAACATTAACGCAATATTGCTAAAAATCTATACAGATTTGGAATTTAAATTTTAATACATAACTTAATTAAAAGCAAGTTTGATAATATTATTATCTTTTATTTGATAATTATAGTATCTGCAATATAACGTAGAAATGATGAAACCAACATTCCAAATCACAAAGAACAAATCACGTTATACCCTCCAAATGTATGATGAAGGTGAACATTTTATCTTGGAGAGCAAAGCGTTTTACGATTTCAAATCCTGTCTTGATTTTCTTGATCGATTGAGAGTTCACATGTGCTTTCAAACTAATTTTTCTCGATGCAAAAACAACCAAGGTTTATTCGGATTTGAAATACGAACATGTTGGGACGATCTTATTGCCACAAGTGGATGGTACATATCTAGAGAAAAAAGAGAAGATGCCATGAACAAAGCCTTCCAATGCAATAAAGAAGCTATCTTCATCCATACCAATATAAATACTAAAAAAACACCTCAAATTACATCCATAACAGATGTTGCTTAAGCTTTCTCTTTTGAAAATTCTAATAATACCTATGGGCCTTCCTAGCTTAATCAATAAAACCAATCAGTGATTGGCGTGTTTATCTATTCAAATGAGTAAGAATAATGAAAATACCCCCTATTACACCGGGAATGCGAAGTTTTCACCTATTCCACTTACGGTATCTTCTCCCCAGATAAAAGCCGAAAACAAGGGTAAAATCAAGGCTTCTGCTGTTGAAACCATGCAAAAACAGGCCAATCAGCAGATTGACATGTTAAAAAAGCAAGCTGAAACTATTATGGAGCAAGTCCGAGAGATTGAAAATCGACTCCAAGTTTCGTATGGTATCTATGAGGCTGATATGAAATTCACCCCCAAAATTGGCGAAGAATATCATCTATATGAAAGAGACGGTGCTAAAGTACTGTCGTTCATCTCTCCAGATGAATGGGGGAATAACATGCCCTACGATCACTTTCTAGCTAGTGTATTACTCCTTGCTGACCGTACTTGGGAAGTCCGGGTGAAGCATGATGATGAAGATACATTGCGGCTTTCATCGGATTGATTTCAGCTTATTTACTCCCTTACACTGTCACCTCTTCTAAAATACTGAGATAATTCACGTAACGTGTGACTGCAATTTCTTGTTTTTCAACGGCCTTCAGAATTTTACAATCCGGTTCTTCGGTGTGCAAGCAGTTATTATACTTACACCCAGATAAACGACTTCTCATCTCTGGGAAATAATGACTCACTTGATTGGGTTCGGTCTGTACCATTCCAAAGTCTTTTATGCCGGGGGTGTCAATAATCTTACTCCCATTCTCTCCTAAAAACATTTGAGCAAACGTGGTCGTATGCCTTCCTTTGTGATAAGACGAGGAAATAGCACTGACTTTTTGGTTACTCTCGGGTAGAATAGCATTAATTAATGTCGATTTACCCACTCCCGAATTACCCGCTAACAACACGCGTTGGCTGCCAATGCTTTTTTGAATTCGGGATATATCATCTGAATCTAAAAAACTAACATTGTAAATTTCATACCCAACAGACGGATACAGCTCCATCAAATGCTCGCGGTAAAGTACCGCTTTTTTCGAGTCCAAATCGCTTTTATTGAGTAGGATGGTTACGGGGACATGATAAGCCTCTGCAGTAGCTAGAAAACGATCGATAAATCCCTGTGGTGTGTAAGGTTTTGCTGGCGATACAATCAAAAAAGCACGATCAATATTCGCCGCAATAATCTGATATTGCTTGCTTAATTTATTCGATTTTCGAACAATGCAATTTTGTCTTTCTTCGATCTCTTTGATCAGGTATTCACCCCCATCTTGATCTAAAACAACAACGTCTCCAACAACTACTGGATTAGTACTTTTTAGGTTGAGTGTTCTTATCTTTCCTCTTAAACGAGCATCAACCTCATTTCCATCAACTAAAACTTTATACCAACTTCCCGTAGATTTTGTGACGATTCCTTGCATGCATTCTGTTAAAAAACCTCAGAAGCAACCGCCTTGGTACTTGAAGAAAAACTCATCGTGTAAAAATGCAACGCTGGTACATTATTCGCTTTTAATTCTTTGCACTGCTGTATACACCACTCGATGCCAATTTGACGAATAGCAGCATCATCTTTTGCTTTGTCTAATTCTGAAGCAAAAGGTTCTGGAATGTCAATGTTAAATATCTTGGGTAAGTTTCTGAGGTGGGCTTTTTTAGTAATAGGCTTAATCCCTGGTATGATTGGTACATTTATTCCTGCTTCTCGGCATTTTTTTACGTAATCAAAGTACTTCTGATTGTCAAAAAACATTTGAGTGGTAATGAACTTTGCACCTGCATCTACTTTGCGTTTTAAAAATTTCAAATCGCTATTCATATTTGGTGCGTCAATGTGTTTTTCTGGATATCCCGCTGCTCCTATACAAAAGTCTGTTTCATTGGTGTTCTTTAATTCTTGATCTTGGTATATCCCATTATTTAAATCTGTAATCTGACGAATCAACCCTAATGAATTTTTATTCCCCTTCTTTTCAGGCACAAACATCCGCTCGTCTTTAAGATTATCTCCTCTGAGAGCTAACACATTTTGTATCCCCAAAAAAGCCAAATCGATAAGTGCATTTTCAGTTTCATCTTTGGTAAAGCCACCACAAATCAAGTGAGGTACGGCCTCAACTTGATACTTATTCATTATAGCTGCACAAATTGCAACTGTTCCTGGTCGTTTTCGGATGCTTATCTTATCATATCCACCATCTTTTCGGGGTCTTTCTATAAATTCCTCCCGATGATAAGTCACGTCCACAAATGCAGGTTTAAACTCCATCAATGGGTCAATAGCCGCGTATAATGAGTCGATGCTTTTTCCCTTTAAAGGAGGTAGAACTTCAAATGAAAATAAGGTCTGATCTGGTTTTAAATATTCCGTTAATTTCATGGTTAAAAAGCCACGTTTAGTACTTTTACTTCGTTATTTCTTCTTATAGTAACCGTTGTCTGGTCATTTTTGTTGTAGTTGGATAATGCTTTCATGTAGTCTTGAATATTGGCAATGGTTTGATCACCCATTCCAATGATAATATCTCCTTTCAACATCCCAGATTTTGAGGCCGGTCTCTCGGGTTTAACTCCATCTACTCGCATGCCTTCACCATCGAAAATATAATCGGGCATGATTCCTAAAGTAACTTTGAAATTCATTCGAGTGGTTTCTTCTCCTGCTGTCTCTGTGAAATCAACTTCGCCATATCCATTCATCTTCTGAAGCATTTTAAGCATGTATGAAATAACAAATGCTTCACCACCGTAATTAACAATGGATGGGTCATCAGTAGGTTTATGGTAATAGGCATGCTGCCCAGTAAAAAAATGAACTGCTGGGATATCCGCTAAATAAAACGAGGTATGATCAGATGCTCCTATTCCACTTTCTGTAGTTTTAATTTTAGTAATTTTACGTTTAGAATAAGACACTTCACTAATGGCTCTATTCCACGCTGGAGATGTACCAACACCATTGATTATTAATGTTTTTTGGGTTGAATCTAAATGACCAATCATATCCATATTCATCATAAAATTCACATTCTGCTCCCGCATCAGACGGCTTTTTACAAAATACTTTGAACCCACAAGACCTTGCTCTTCACCGGAAAAAGCAATAAACAGATAGTTGTTGTTTAGGTATTTTTTTGGTTTTTTTATGATAGCTCGAGCTATCTCAAATAATCCAGCAACTCCACTCGCATTATCGTCTGCACCGTTGTGAATCTCCCCAGGAGTTTCAGCTAAAGATCCCCCTTTCTGTCCTCGGCCCAAATGATCATGATGGGCTCCAATTACAATGGTTTGATCTGCTTGATTATCAATAAATCCCAAAACGTTATGAGCCATTTTCGTAATCATCAGTACATCAAGGTTAAACTGAACTTTAGCTAGACTTAAAGCACTTAAATCCTTATTAACAAAGAAAATTGGTATCCCACTATTGACTAATGTTTTTGCTAGTTCCCCACTAGGATGCAATTCTTCATTTCCACTGTAATAAATTACTGCTTTTGCTCCTTTTGATTTGGCATATTCTGCTCTATATTCTATTCCAGACCAAGAGATGTAGCGGTTATGTGGATGAACGCCACCTGGGATATCCATTTTAATCAAAGCTACCTTGCCCGAAACCACTTTGCCTTTGTAATCTTGATGTTTTAATGCTACATCCTCAATCCCGTAATTCAAATTTACAACCTCCCCTTCATAATTACCCTTATTGGATGAAGCACTTAAAGGATAAAAATCATGAAACAACTTTAGTTCAACTTCGTCTAGCACAAGGCTGGTATTGGATTTCGCTAACCGAAGATCAGGAGTAGGCATGTACTGAAAGTAGGATGCATCATCTCCTGCTGGTTCAAGACCTAAAAGCTCATATTGTTTGGCGATGTATTCTGCCGATTTTTTATCGTTATCGGATGCACTTAGCCTTCCTTCTAACTCATCACTGGCTAAATAAGCAATATGTTTTTCTATACGTTTAGAACGCTTCTTCTCTCCAAAACGGGGTTTTTGAGCCCAGGTGTTTATGAGACTAACACCCGTCAATAGTAGCAATAAAATTTGTCTAATGTTCATGTTATGCAATGATGTTTCCTATGGTTTTAATAATTACAGCAACGATAAGGACTGCAAATATAATTTTAAGGTGTTTACTCGACGATTTCTGACCTACAGAAACCCCTAATGGTGCTGCAAAAAGAAGCCCTCCTACTAACGGAAAAAATAGCTCGGGCAATATGTATCCCCATTGACTTCCCTCAATATGAATTGGATTATAGGACCCATACAACAATATCATAGGAATCATCATGACAGGAATAACACCTATTGAGATAGCGGCTGATTTTTTAATCCCCATTTTTAGATATTGAGTAAACAATGGTATCATTATCACTCCACCTCCCAAACCTGAAAGTCCTGCAATAACGCCAGTCAAAAGTCCTGTAAATGAAAATTTAAACATAGATGGGTTGGTTTCGTCAGATACAGTAGCATTGCTTTTGTACAGAAATTTCAGTAACATCAACACCAATAAAAAGATGAAAAAGATGCTGAAAGAAGATTTGTCATACCAAGATCCATTAGCAATTAAATAGGATAGTAAAACACTGCTAGGTACTGCAGTCAAACAGGTAAATAAAATTTCTTTTGGATAAAACGCATTGAGCTTATATTGCTTGTAAGAGCTAATTGCCCCAGCAAAAAAAGTTGCAGCAAAAGAATTTGCTAAGATATATTTGGATAGTTCGGGATCTTCATAGCCAAGATGTATAAGTGCCGTGCTTAAAACAGGTACAAAAACGATTCCACCACCTACGCCTAGAAGTCCACTTATGTAACCACCTACTACGCCAAAAAATACGAGGATAAGAATAAATGTGAAATCCAAAATTAGGGAGTTAAGTATTGGTTGTAAGTTGTTAAGTCTGAAAGTATTTCCTTTGATGTAATCCAATCTATATCATCATCAAATTGCACTTCAATTTCGCCACGTTGATAGTAATAACGACTGACAATTTCTTGCTGTAAAAGTTCTTTTAACTCTGATTTGTGGTTTTCTGTATCATTCATTTTTATACTGTCCATAGCTAATTTTAAATTTGTCAATTCAGTCGAGAGGAATTTATGATATTTATCCTTCTTTGCTTGTGACCTAAGTCGCTTGATATCCTTTTCTGTTCGAGTTATATAATCATAATCTTTGTCTTTGATAAAGTTACAGAATTCATCAAATAAATAATCAGAAACATTAAATTTTAAAGGCAAATTAATGGTATCATTTTTACACCTAAAAATTGTGGCATATTTAAAAAATAAATGATTTTTAACAAGGCTTTGAGATAGTTCAGAGATAGGAGTTACCTCTACCTTCACATCTGGATGAATGCCTTCTCCATCAATTACTTCTCTTCCATTTCTAGTTTTAAATAACTGCTTTGAACTATCTGCTACTGCCAATGCTTTACCCTTTATCTTGTTACTGTAATCTAGACGCTGTATTAGCCGTCCACTCGGAATGTAGTACTTGGATGTAGTGATTTTCATAGAAGTATTGTAAGACAAGCCTTTTGAAGTTTGGACTAACCCTTTTCCAAATGAATTTCTTCCGACCACCACAGCCCTATCCAAGTCTTGTAATGATCCTGCAACAATCTCACTTGCAGATGCAGAATTCCCATTAATCATTACGACTAAAGGAATTTGAAGATCTACTGGAGTGTTTAACGTCTTAAAAGATCTATTGTCCTCTGGATATTTACCCCGGGTTTCAACAATGAGCTGCCCTCTTGGTAAGAAGATATTCACAATATCAATAGCTTCATTCAACAAACCACCACCATTGTTTCTAAGATCTAAAACTAACTTTTTAACCCCTTGATTTTTTAATTCTAATACTGCGTCTCTAACCTCTTTAGCAGCATTGGGGGTAAAACTAACTAGCTTAATAAAACCAATGCCGTCTATAACGCCATAATAGGGTATATTTTTCTGAATGATACGCTCCCGAATGATATCTTTTTTGATTTTTCCAACAGAAATCCGATTAACTTCTACCGAAATTTTACTTCCAGATTGACCTGTCAGCAAATCATGGACTTCTGATCTCGTCTTGTCCCTAATTAATATACCATCAATAGTTATGATTTCATCTCCAGCCATTAAGCCTGCTTTTTGGCACGGCCTCCCCTCTAAAGGAGAATCTATATAAACGCGATTCTCGATTCTCCGAATAGATGCACCTATTCCCGAATACGTTCCAGTAACTTGAAATTTATAATCTTCTGCTTGGGCTTCACTGTAAAAATTAGTGTAAGGATCTAATGACTTCAACATACCATCTATAGCTGCTCGTATAAGCTCTCCTGGCTTTACTTCATCTACATAAGTTGTGTTAACTTCTTTATAAACTTCCGCAAAAATTTCTAAGTTTTTAGATATCTCAAAGTAATCTCCAGCCTTGAAGCTGAATAGAAAAAAAGCACCAATAATGGGTATAAGAATATATTTTTTCAAAACTAGATGATCCTAGCGGCAAAGATAACCAAACTGATGAGTTCGTTGAACATTTCATCCATCAGTGAGACACTTATAAAAAAGGGCTATACTACAATCAAGGTACAGGATCATGTCCACTCTTTTTACTCCAAGGGTGGCAACTTAATATTCGTTTAACAGATAAATAAAACCCATAAAACGGACCGTGTTTTTTAATAGCTTCTACCGCATATGCACTGCATGTTGGAGAATAACGACAAGTGGCGGGTAAAAATGGAGAAATTAAGTTTTGATAAATCCATATTGGGATTAACAAAAACATTGACAATACCTTACTCAATCCTTTTAATAAATTCATCAATAGACAAAGTTAATTTTTTTTCAAGTATCTGATATTCTGGCAATTCCTTACCTAAAAATATAATACCAATCGCATATTGAGCATCACCTTCAATAGCTTGATAAATTCGCTGCTTTTGAAGTCTATAGATCTCTGTAATTTGTCGTTTAATTCGGTTTCGGTCTGAAGCTTTTTTAAACTTTCTCTTTCCTACAGAAACTAATAATTGGCAAGAGTAGGGTGTCTTTAATTCTTTTTTAAGATATACAAAAAGCAAAGGAGGATGAAAAATGGACTCACCATTTTTTTGAAAAATAGAATCAATCGTTTCCTTGTGTGAGAGTTTCTCTTTCTTATGAAATGTATTGGATGTCCCCATTTAGATAATTTGGGGGAGAAAATTAATGCTTATGACGAGGCTCGTCAGAAACACTTAGCTTTTTACGCCCTTTCTTGCGACGAGCTGCTAAAACTTTTCTACCATTTTTAGTAGCCATTCTTTCTCTGAAACCGTGCTTGTTTCTTCTTTTTCGTCTGCTTGGTTGAAATGTCCGCTTACTCATTGTATACTATAATAATGACTTAATCGTCTGTTTATTCTTTTTTAAAAGGCTTGCAAAAGTAACGTTTTATTCAAAAAACAACACACCATAAACCACTTTTTTGTGATATAATGGGTTTTGTGTAACAAATTAACTTTCTAACTCGCCATAAAATCCTCGATATCAGAGATTTCAATAGGCATTCCTATCTCATCCATCATATCGACTGGGCCATTTTCAGTAATAAGTATTTGATTCTCAATTCGAACACCAATCCCTTCTTCCTGAATGTATATTCCAGGTTCACAGCTAAGGGTCATACCAACTTCCATTGGCTCATATCGCATGCCACTGTCATGTACATCAATACCCAAAAAATGAGAAGTGCCATGCATGAAATACTTTTTCAATGCTGGCCATGATGGATTCTGATTTTTAATATCTTCTTTGGTCAATAAGCCTAAACCGATTAATTCATCCTCCATTAAACCTTCAACCTCTTTTTGATAATCCATTAAAAGTGTCCCAGGTATCAATTTTTTTCGTGCTTGTTTCATTACACGAAGCGTTGCATTGTATACATCTGCTTGACGAGGCGAAAATTTACCATTTGCCGGCAAGCATCGGGTCATATCGCTTGCATAGTTGGCATAATCAACGCCACAATCGATGAGTACCAAATCTCCATCTTTAACTTGTTTATTATTTTCTATATAATGCAGTGTGCATGCCGAAATTCCACTAGCAACGATAGGTTCAAAAGAAAATCCATTGGCTCTATTTCGAGTAAATTCATGTATTAACTCGGCCTCAATTTCATGCTCCCAAACACCAGGCTTTACAAATTTCATAACTCGTTCCCAGCCCAATTTTGAAATGCGAACAGACTCACGCATAACCTCTAACTCTAAAGCAGTTTTAACACTGCGTAAACGTTGTAATATTTTACCCGCTCGCATGTAACTATGCAATGGATATAATTGCTGAATTTCATTTGCAAAATCAATTGCTTTGTTGGGACTTTTTGGTGAAAATCGGTCATTTTCATTCAATGGAAGATAGATGTTATCTGCCATATTAATAATCGGTCTCAACTGCTGCATGTATTCACTGTTCCAAAAAATAGAACCTACACCACTTGTATCTTTTGCATCCTCTTTAGTATATTTATAACCATCCCAAATTGCAATTTTTTCATTGGTTTCCACTAAAAAAAGACAAGCACGATATTCTGGAATTGGACAGTCAGGATATAAGACCAATATGCTGTCTTCTTGATCTATTCCACTCAACCAAAAAATATCCGAATTTTGCTTAAACTTGTAAGTCATATCGCCATTCCAAGTATATTGATAGTTACTATGAAAAATGGCAATACTGTTGGGTTCCATTTGAGAAACAAAACGGTTACGGTTCTGAATAAATAATTGCGAGTTAAGTGCGTTATACTTCATAATTATGATTGCAAACTTAAGAATTTGCTATTATAAGCCCATCATAAATGACTCAATCAATTTCTCATCACCTTGCCATGAACTTCAAATTAATACATTTGTGTAGAATCAATTATCATGTTAGAATCAACCAAAGAACTGCTTAATAATTTAAATATCACTTCTGCTAATGCAAGTATTTGTACTGGCACTCAATGGCTAACTTCCACTAATACTCAAACTAAGAAAGTATATTCCCCCGTTGATGGGGCCCAATTAGGTGAAGTAATATATGCCAGTGAGGGTGATTATGAAAACCTAATTCTAAAAGCTCAAAAAGCGGCTGAATTTTGGAAAACTGTTCCAGCTCCTGAACGAGGGTCAATTGTAAGACAATATGGCCTAAAGCTTAGAGCTCACAAGGAAGACTTGGGGAAATTGGTAAGCCTAGAAATGGGTAAAAGCTATCAAGAGGGATTAGGAGAAGTCCAAGAAATGATTGATATCTGTGATTTTGCTGTAGGATTATCTAGACAACTGTATGGTCTCACCATGCATAGCGAGCGACCAAATCATCGCATGTATGAACAATGGCATCCATTGGGTATTATTGGTATTATATCTGCATTTAATTTCCCCGTTGCTGTTTGGGCATGGAACAGTATGATAGCTGCAGTTTGTGGTGATGTATGTGTCTGGAAACCAAGCGAAAAAACACCTTTAACAGCTATTGCTTGTCATCGTTTATTAGAAAGTGTAATCACTGAAAATAAGCTACCTGAAGGCATTTTTAATTTAGTAATTGGAGATTATAGAATTGGAGAACAAATGGCAAAAGACAAGCGAATTCCAATGGTTAGTGCCACAGGAAGTACCCGAATGGGGAAAAGGGTAAGCGAAGTAGTTGGTGCTCGATTAGGGAGCTCACTTTTAGAGCTTGGAGGCAACAACGCTGTCATTATATCTGAACATGCCAACTTGGATAATGCTCTCATTGCTGCTGTTTTTGGTTGTGTGGGAACAGCTGGACAACGATGCACCAGTACTCGAAGGCTCCTTATTCATGAATCTATTTTTGATACATTTAAAAATAAGTTAGTCAAGGCATACGGACAACTGAGAATTGGTAATCCACTTGACGAAAAAAATCATGTAGGACCATTGATAGATGGCGATGCTGTAGCAACATTTACCCATGCAGTACAAGCAGTTCAAGATGAAGGAGGTGAAGTATTAATAGGTGGTGAAGTACTTTCTGGCAAAGGTTATGAAGGGGGTTGCTATGTAAATCCATGCATTGCTACTGCCAAAAATCATTTTGAGATTGTTCAAAAAGAAACCTTTGGACCAATTGTTTATCTAATTCCTTATCAAACATTAGATGAGGCCATCCAACTTCAAAACGATGTAAAACAGGGCTTAAGTTCAGCTATTTTTACAGATAATATTCAAGAAGCTGAACGATTTTTGAGTGCAGTAGGAAGCGATTGTGGAATTGCCAACGTAAACATAGGAACAAGTGGAGCAGAAATCGGCGGAGCATTCGGAGGCGAAAAAGAAACGGGTGGAGGAAGAGAGAGTGGGTCTGATGCATGGAAAAAATACATGCGTCGTCAAACAAACACAATCAATTACGGTACAGATTTGCCTCTTGCTCAAGGAATTAAATTTGACTTATGATGTTAAAAAATCTACTCCTTAAATACATAATTTATTCCTTTTTGTTAAGCTGTTCTATGTCTTATGCACAAGACTTTGGAGCTCAATTATTGGTAGGAGCAAATTTCAGTCAAGTGGACGGCGACCAATTTGCAGGATATAATAAGCTTGGAGTTAATGCAGGCATTCAAATAAACAGACCCATTAATTCGGATTGGGAGTCTGCCTTTGAAATCCGATACAGTATGAAAGGTTCAAAGAAAGTGATTGACCCTGAAGGGCCACCAACAGAAACCATTGACTTGAATTACCACTACCTTGAAGTTCCTTTTCTAGTTAAATACCTTGGTTGGAAAAAAATTGAACCCTATGGAGGACTATCTCTGGGAGTAAATACTTTCAATGAGCGGGACGAAAATGGCAGAAAAACTAAAATAGATAGGCTTAAAAAAACAGAAATTGGCTTTCACCTAGGAGGTTCTTATGCCTTAAACAAGCGAACAAATATTGATTTGAGGCACTCCTACTCTCTTTTTTCCATTCGAGATTATCAGGTAACTACAAACTCTCCATCATTATGGGGCAGAGTTGGATGGTTTAATCGATTATTTACTGTTGGGATTTCTTACGATCTAAAATCCTAAATTTTAACCTAGTGAGTCCTCTCGTTTGATGTGTAAATCGCGTTGCGGGAACGGAATGGTGACATTATTTTCTCGGAATGACTCCTCTATTTGATATCTTAAATCACTCATAACGTGATCAATAGGAAATAATTGATTACTCCAAAACACCAATTCAAAATCAAGACTTGAATCACCAAAATCCTTAAAAAATACGATAGGTGACGGATTAGTAATTACCTTGGAATGCTTCCAGGCACACTCTTCTAGTATCTTTTTCACAAGCTCCACATTGCTTCCATAGGCAACCCCTACATTAATCTTGAATCGGGTAATTGTATCACTTGTACTCCAATTAATTAGTTTCTCACTGACTAGTTGGTGGTTGGGTATGATCATAGAAATTCCATCACGAGTAGTAACTTTTGATGTTCTTAGTCCTATTAAAGTAACTTTTGCTACTACACCATCAACTTCAACAATGTCATTCACACGTATGGTGGGTTCTACTAGTAAAATAAATCCAGAGACTAGATCATTCGCAACTTGTTGCAAACCTAGACCAACACCAAGAAGTAGCGGAGTTAATGCCAGGAAACCAGTCCAATTCACATGAAATGCTACAAGAGCTATGATTAGAAATATGAGTATAGATACATATTTGGTAATTCGCGTAATAGCAAATTCTCTGCCACTATCCAATCGACCAGATTTTACTGCTGATTTAGCTAACTTCTTAACCCATTTGTATGCAAACCAAATAATAAAACCTGAAATAATTATGTATAAGAGGCTTGATAAAGTGACCGAACCTTGATCCCCAATCTTAAAAAGTTCTGTTTTAAGAAAATCTTTCATTACTTACTTAGTATACGTTTTGTTATAGACAAGTGCAAAGTAATCATCTCCAAGGTCTAAATATCCATATTCATAACAAAAATGATAGGTTTTTTCTGCTTTTGTTGTATAAGTATAAGTAAAATACTCAAAACTAAACCCCTCTTTGGTCAATTGTTTTTTAGAAACTTTAACAGATTTATCTAATGGACAAAGTTCGGCAAGAATCGACCTATTCTTCTTAATAATACGGTTGACTTTTCTAATGTAGTTGTTTGAACTACCATACTGAATGTTGTTAAATTCATTACGGCATTGCTTGTCACAAAATTTCTTATCTGCTCGACCTATCAATGGCTTCTTACAATTTAGGCATTCTCTAGACCCCATGAAGCAAAGATATTAAAAAAGAACCCAGCTCTTAGAATAAGTTCAACTGAGGCGTTTGTTTGATTCCAAGTTTTAGTGGAGTGACATTTCGCCTTGGTTTGTTTAACTGATATTTATTTTTTGCAAGACGAACCTGTTGGTGTATTGTTTGTCCTAGTGCACTAGATTTATTCCTTCGATTGGATGAATCATCTTTATTTAAACTCCCCCCTTGGGCCTCTGCAATCTGATGCAATATTCGTGATGCTTTGAAAGGAAATGTTTTATGTATCCAATTTTCAAATAATAAGGCTGTTGTTCCATTTAAACGCAATAATGTGTGATTCAAAAATGAAGCACCCGCATTACTCACTGCCTCGCAAATTTTAAAAATTTCATCGCTATTAAGCCCTGGTATTATTGGAGCTAATAAAACACTGACAAGAATACCATGTTCGGACAATGTTCTAATAACTTTGAGTTTATTTTTTGAACTGGATGTTCGAGGTTCTAAAGCTCTTCTCAGGTCCTCATCCAAAGTAGTAATTGACATGCAAACTTCAACAAGACCCTTTACAGCCATTTTCTTTAAAATATCTATATCTCGACATACCAATGCGTTTTTAGTAACAATCACAACAGGTTGATTATACTTCAAACAAACCTCTAAAAGTCGTCGTGTAATTTTTAATTTATGCTCGGCAGGCTGATAACAATCTGTATTCCCACTAATTATAATCTTCTCTCCTTTCCAAGAATTACTCTTCAACTTATGCTCAAGCAATTCTACAGCATTGGATTTATATAGTATACTTTTATCGAAATTATGACCAGCATAATCCCCCAAATACTTATGAGCAATTCTTGCATAACAATACACACAACCATTCTCACAACTATGATATGGATTCATACTCCAAACAGGTCCCATGTCCGGATCATTTATCCGATTAAGTATTGACTTAGGGTGAGTAGGTACTAGTTTTGTATTGTCACTTGTTATGAAAAATTCTTCATCAAAATATGAGCCGTCCCAAAAATCCTTCAAATGATGATTAGATAATCCATTGTCGATTGAAGGCTGAAAGCTACGTCCATTGAAGTTTGAAAGTTTGACAATATTTTTATCCAAAAGCATGATTATAATATACACAATAAGTGCACATTACAAGAAAAATGATGAAATTATTTTCCTCTTAACTCTGACCAGAACTTTTTGAAGCCTGATTTGGAGGTGACCATTTTTCTAAGTTCTTTCCAAATAGTAGATGGTTCTTTTACTTGGTTAAACGACGATAACGGTGAGGATTGATCTTCTCTTGAATCAATTGTTTCGATTCCTAACAATTCATCGCTTGCTTTAAATTGAGCTCTTGCTTTGGCTGTATGCCCTAATTTTTGCTCTGCCAAACCCAGGTTATTCATAGTTATTGCATCGGTAGGATCAAGTGACAACGATTTAGTGTAATCCTCAACACTCCCCTCAGTGTCTCCTGTTTTATCTTTTATATAAGCTCTACAACTATAGAAATATGGATTGTTAGGCTCTAACTCGACTGCACGGTTAAAATCTTGAATTGCATGTTTGAATCGCATATTAAATTTGCACACTCCCCGTTCGTTGTAGTATTCCGCATTATTGGGATTTTTTGCAATTAAACGATTCCAACATTCCATTGCGTTTTCCCAACGCTTAGTTTTTTGATAAGAAAATGCCAAAATTGGTAATTGATTTTCTTGTGAACTGCCCTCCAATTGCTTAATCACAGCTAAATAATTTCTTTGTTCGTATAGTTCCTCGATGTTCACTAAATAAGTAACGCACAAAACACCATTTTGATTTTATTTTATTTGAATAAAATGGGTTTAAGTTAGGTTGTATAATATGATATATTCGCAATCAGAAATGAATCATATTAATCAAGTAGCTCAATTACTGTGGAACTCCAATGCTAATAAATCAACCGTTGCCCCTGTTAGAGCAATAATAACTGCTACCGATATTGAAGCAGCTTATGCCGTACAACAAATCAATATTCAAAAACGTATTGAAAATGGAGAGCGTGTAGTTGGAAAAAAAATTGGACTCACCTCCTTTGCTGTTCAAAAACAATTGGGAGTAGATCAACCCGATTATGGCATCTTATTTGAATCCATGCAAATCGAAAATGGAGGGAATCTCACCTATACTGATTTGATGCAGCCAAAGGCGGAAGCAGAAATTGCATTTAAGATTGGAAAAGATTTGGATGGAGATATTGACATCACAGATCTCATTGATGCTATTGAATATGTTTCTGCATCCATCGAAATTGTTGGAAGTCGTGTTGAAAACTGGGACATCCGAATAACCGATACCATAGCTGACAATGCCAGTGCTAGTCATTTTGTATTGGGCAAAAATAAAGTTCACATTGATGAACTGGACCTACCTAATTGTACTATGTCCATGACCAAGAATGGAGAAATAGCGTCAGAAGGCATTGGGAGTGCATGTATGGATAACCCGCTAAATGCAGCCTTGTGGCTCGCTCGAGTGATGGCTAAAAACGGAACACCGCTAAGAGCTGGAGAAATTCTCCTCTCTGGTGCATTAGGACCAATGGTTCCAATAGAAAAAGGAGACCACTTTGAAGCAAGCATTCAAGGACTAGGAAGTGTAAACATTCAAATCACTTAACCATGAAAAAGAAAGCAGCCATCATCGGTAGTGGAAACATCGGTACCGATTTAATGATAAAAATCATCCGAAATTCCTCCGAACTAGAGGTCGGCTGTTTAGTGGGTATAGACCCAAATTCTGACGGGTTAGCGAGGGCTAAACGTATGGATATTGAAACCAATAGCGATGGAATCGACGGACTTATTCAAATGAAAATCTGGGAAGAGATTGATGTGATTTTTGATGCAACTTCTGCCAAAGCCCACTTGTATAACCTAGAAAAAATCAAGCCTTTTCCTAATAAAAAAGTCGTTGACCTCACCCCAGCTGCAATTGGACCATATGTTATTCCCGCAGTCAATTTTGATACAGAACTAAGCAAAAAACTTTCTTTAGATACCGATATTCATTCTGAATCAATTTTTAACATGGTTACTTGTGGAGGGCAAGCCACCATTCCTATAGTAGCTGCAGTTAGTAGAATTGCCCATGTACACTATGGAGAAATTGTAGCCAGCATAGCGAGTAAGTCTGCCGGACCAGGAACACGAGCCAATATTGATGAGTTTACAGAAACCACCTCTGAAGCCATCCAAAAAATTGGGGGAGCAGATCAAGGTAAAGCCATTATTATACTCAATCCTGCAGAACCTCCATTGGTCATGCGAGATACCGTTTTCACCCTCAGCGAATCTGCAGACCGGGAAGCAATTCGTGAGAGCATTCACGCTATGGTATCCGAGGTTCAAAAATATGTCCCTGGATATACCCTACACCAAGAAGTTCAATTTGATGATATTCCCGAAGATCAGCCCGTATTTATTGAAGGGATAGGATACAAACACGGTTTAAAAACAACGGTACTTTTACAAGTAGTCGGTGCTGGACACTACCTTCCCGAATATGCTGGTAACCTTGATATTATGACTAGTGCAGCTCTTGCTGTTGGAGAAAAAATGATTGAATAATTATGGGTAAAAAGAAACTTTACATACAAGACGTTACGCTCCGAGATGGCATGCACGCCATCAGACACCAATATGATAAAAAAGAACTAAAATCTATTGCTATTGGCTTAGACCAAGCAGGCGTAGATGCCATAGAAATTGCACACGGTGATGGATTAAATGGTGGAAGTTTCAATTATGGGTTTGGTGCTCATACCGACTGGGATTGGCTCGAAGGCATTGCCGAGGAACTAAATCATGCAGTACTAACAACCTTACTATTACCAGGTATAGGCACCATTGAAGATTTGAAAAAAGCTCATGCTCTAGGTGTTCGATCGGTGCGGGTAGCTACCCATTGTACGGAGGCAGATGTAAGCAAGCAGCACATCGAAGCCGCTAAAAATTTGGACATGGATGTTGGGGGATTTTTAATGATGGCTCACATGAACGAACCCAAAAAACTTGCCGAACAAGCTAAGCTCATGGAAGGCTATGGAGCTGACTGTGTGTATGTTACCGATAGTGCAGGTGCACTGATGATGGATGGAGTAGCGGATCGAATGAAAGCATTTCAAGATACCTTATCCAATGACACGGAAATAGGGATTCACTGCCATCACAATCTTAGCCTAGGAGTTGCCAACACTATTGTAGCTATGCAACACGGAGCTAATCGACTAGATGCATCACTGGCAGGCATGGGTGCTGGAGCTGGAAATTGCCCTTTGGAAGTACTGATAGCCGTCTTGAATAAAATGGGAGAACAAACTCAAGCTGATGTAAATCAACTCATGGACTTGGCAGATGATGTCATCCGACCTTTACAAAAACGCCCTGTACGTGTAGATCGAGAGACCTTGAGTTTGGGATATGCCGGTGTCTACTCTAGCTTTTTATTGCATAGCGAACGAGCTGCCCAAAAATACGGACTTAATACGGCAGACATCCTCCAAGAACTTGGAAAACGTAAAATGGTAGGTGGACAAGAAGATATGATTGTGGATGTAGCATTGGATATGATGAAGCAAAAAAACTCCTCTGGAGAATAAGATTACATCCTCCAATAAATTCAATTTTTTTATATTAGCCCCTTACTACTCCCATTATGAGCAATCTTAAACTAGTCCTGGGAACTCTGATTTTATTCCTTGTCTATGGATGTCAACGAAAAATAGAACCCTTTTCTAAGGAGAAGCCCTATGCTATTCAAATTGCTAAAGAACGTAGTTTTTATCAAGCCGAAAAACTAACCAATCGATTAATCGACTTGGATATTAATGCATATATGGTACAATATGAAGATAGTTCGGATAATGACGGTCAGTGGTACTACATCTTAGCAAATAATATTGAAACTCTGGACTCTGCCAGAAGTGTACGCACCCGAATCGAAAATAGATTTAAACTAAAGGACCTGAAAGTGGTCACTTTTGAATCGTTTGAGAAAGCAGTTTTTGAACTCGAAGAACTCAAACAATCTGAAAAACAGAAAATTGCATCAAACAAACCGGGTGTTAAAGAGGAGATTTTCAATGTAATGGGAAAATTCCCGGAGAGTAATTCGCTTATTGTCCAAAAAACATTTGTCTTGAACACGCCTGACGATCCAGAGAATATGAAAGGGTTTAGTCAAATTTATTCCATGTCTATGGATCTCCCTAGGGGAATTAAAAAGAAGCTCATTCTAAAAAACACAACAGCGTTTTCAGAAGTGATCTATAAGGACAATTTGTATGGCGATCGCGTAACCATTGATATTGGTAAATTAAGAATACGCCCATCGAGTATCGAGCAAGGATCTATGATTACTAGCAGAAATAAAAAGAGTTTTGAAATAGCGGAGCAATATGCCGATTTAATACTAGAAACTGGAGAATACGACTTCGAAGAGAAAAAAGAAATTGAAGTAAAATCCTACACCAAGTTATATGGATACAAGGTGACAATCGAACCCAGAAAAAACTATTTCAGAACCTACCTTATACTAGTGGATAATAGCCAACAATACATCATCTTTAGCCAATCTACAGACAAAACCGAAGACGAGTTACTCGCCATATTATCCGACATCGGAAAAGGGAAAGGTTTGTTGAATTACAATGAGTTTTACAATGCTTTTTATACCATTCCTGACCAGATTGTGGACCAAGACCAATTTGTAGGATTTACCATCGATAAGTTGGGTTGGTCTTATGCTCGGAACAGAGGGTATGTTCGGTGGTCAAAAGAAATGGTGGGTCATTGGCAGGCAAGTGGTTATTTCTACAACGACAAAAAAGGATTGTGGGCATACGGCATTTTTGACTTGCTAACGAAAGGCAAACAAAACCACATATACAACGGACTGTATGCAAAAGATCGATCGAGGAACAAATACAAAATTGATGTATATGGCACCAATGGGTTCATCTTGTATCGCAATAAGTATAATCGAAGGGCTAGCCGATCATACAAAAAAGTACGGGAAATTAGCTTTGGGATAGACCGCTATATCAGTGCGATAAATAACACCGAGAATGCTTGGTTTACAAAAGACGAACTCCTAAAAAGAGCCGAGTCCTTGCAGTTTGAGAAAATCGTGAAATAAAAAGGGATGGATGGACAATAAAGGGGTGTCCGCTTACTTTGCCTTAAACTTGGCAATGGCCTGTTTGGTGAAGTCAGAAAGAACAAGTTGCCCACTGATTTCTGCACGTTCGGCAAGTAGCTGATCCCAATGCTCGGTTCCTTGCCAAAAGATTTTTTTCAATTGTCGCATGGCCTCTGGGTTAGACTGGCAAAGTCGATTGGCTAATGCGTCAATGGCCTCATCCATGGCTTCGGCAGTATCGTACACTCCCGTATATAGCCCCTTGGATCTTGCCCACTCTGCACTTTGCCATTCGGTAGCGTTAATGGCCAACTGACTCATGGCAGAAACCCCCATTTTTCGTTCTACAGCTGGGCCCACAACAAATGGACCTATTCCTACAGCCAACTCACTCAGTTTAACAAACGCATGTTGGGTAGCTAGGGTGTAATCAAAAGCAGCAGCCAATCCTACTCCTCCACCAACAGCCTTACCTTGTACCCTTCCGATAATTAATTTGGGGCACGTGCGACACGCATTGATCACATTGGCAAAGCCAGAAAAAAAGATCTTGCCTGTATCTAAATTATCAATGGCCACCAACTCATCAAAACTTGCTCCAGCACAAAAGGCTCGTTCACCTGCACTTCGTACTACGATGATTTTAACGGTATCATCCTCTCCTAATGTGGTGATGGTATCGGCTAGTTTGGCTAATACTTTGCCCGGCAACGAATTGCTCAAGGGGTGTGAAAATTCTACAGTGGCTTTCCCTTGGTCAATGGTGTGTGTTACATTTCCTTGATCTACTGCGTTCATCTTATATCTCGTCTTCTTGATTTCTTTTTTTAACCATGGTTAATATGGTAGCCAGAGCCACCGTATCCCCTGTCTCATCATATACATCCACCAAAAACTTGACAATGCCCTTGGCCACGTCGTCTTCGGTTTTCTTTTCTTGATTAATTTTCTCTTTGACTGTAAATCGTACCCCGATGGTAGCTCCTGGATATACGGGTTTGGTAAATCGACATTCATCCAATCCGTAATTCAACAAAACAGGACCCTTTTTAGCGTCAACAAATAACCCTGCAGCCTTACTCAACACAAAATAACCATGGGCAACTCTTCCTTCAAAAGTGGTTCCCTCAAGGGATGTCTCGTCCATGTGTGCATAGAAGTTATCGCCACTCACATTGGCAAAATTCACAATATCAGTAGTTGTAACGGTATGCTTGGCAGTAACAACGGTATCCCCCACTTCTAAGTCTTCAAAGTATTTGCGAAATGGATGCACGTCTTTCTCTTTGTATGCTCCACCATACTGGTATCGCTGTGTGATTTCTGTAAGCATGGATGGATGTCCTTGCAGTGCAGTGCGTTGGAGATAGTGTTTTACACTGCCCATGCCTCCAAGTTCTTCTCCGCCTCCAGCTCTTCCCGGACCTCCATGCATCAATTGTGGCATTGGAGAACCATGACCTGTACTTTCCGGTGCAGACGCTTCATTAAGCACTAATATTCTGCCGTGATAAGCCGATGCTTCTACCGCATATTGAGTGGCTGTGTCTACATCTGAAGTAGCAATAGTACTTACTAATGATCCCTTGCCCATTTTGGCCAACTCAATGGCTTGATCTAAATCTTGGTAGGGCATCAATGTACTCACCGGACCAAAACACTCTACCTCATGACTATCTGTTTTTTGAATGGGGTTATCATTAAGCATCAAAATTGGTGGCACAAAAGCACCCTTGTTCTTGTCTGCTCCCAATACATCAAATTGATCTAAACTCCCACTTACAATAGGTGTATGTTTAGCTAGTTCTTGGATTCGATTTTTTACCACTTCCATTTGAGCTCGATTAACCAATGCTCCCATTCGAACACCTTCTAGAGCAGGGTCTCCTACCGTGGTTTTAGATAAACTTTTGCCTAATGCAATTTGGGTATCCTCTACATATTTTTCAGGAACAATAATTCTACGTATTGCGGTACATTTTTGCCCCGCTTTAGTGGTCATTTCTCTACGAACTTCTTTGATAAATAAATCAAAATTAGCTGTTCCTGGTGCTGCATCTTCTCCAAGTATAGCTGCATTCAAACTATCTGCTTCCATATTGAACGGAATAGCATTCTCTATTATATGTGGCATGGATTTGAGCATACGTCCGGTTTGAGCAGAACCTGTGAATGTGATTAAATCTTGTGAAGTTAGTTTATCTAATATTCCATGGCCACGACCACAATCCAATTGAATTGCTCCTTCAGGTACTATCCCGCTAGCAACAATATCTTCCACCATGGCTTGGGTAAGATAGGACGTCATTTCTGATGGTTTTACAATTGCAGGAACACCCGCCAAAAGATTGGCACTGAGTTTTTCGAGCATTCCCCAAATGGGAAAATTAAACGCATTGATATGCACTACAACCCCTTGTTTTGGGCTCATAATGTGCTGACCTACAAATGTTCCGTTGGTGCTTATTTTGGCAGTATCTCCATCTACATAGAAAGACTGATTTCCCATTTGCCTCCGTAAACTTGCATAGGTAAATAATGTACCAATTCCACCATCGATATCTACCCAACTATCGCTCTTAGTTGCTCCTGATTGATAACTAATATCATAATATTTCTTTTTAATTTCAGTTAGGTACAACGCTAGTTTTTTAAGCATATACCCGCGTTCGTAAAAAGTCATTTTACGTAGAGCCTTACCTCCTACCATACGAGCATAATGTGCCATGGCCTCATAGTCTAGGCCCTCACTACCAGCAGTACTAATTAGTTCGCCTGTGATTGCATGATGTTGAGCTACTCCATCACCTTGATGAGCCTGCCATCTTCCTTCAGCATAATTTTTTAATTTCATACAGGTATATTTTCAGATACATGGACAAAGGTAAAACAATCGCAGTTAAGCAAAAATGTTACTAAACAGAGGAAATCTATTTGTATGTTTTCTAAATCTTTCGTTTTAGATATTTTTTTTCGCAATAAAAATGAATTACAAGCTCCTTTGCTCTGATATTGATGGTACACTTCTTAACAAAGATCGTTTGCTTTCATCAGCTACAATAGATCAATTTAATCGTGTAAAAGAATCATGCCATTGTGTTTTAGCATCTTCAAGAATGCCCGACGCTATGAGACACTTACAAAAAGATTTATCCATCGAAAAAAGTCCATTAATCGCCTATAATGGTGGACTAGTTTTAGCCGATGACCGTGTATTAACAAGTATGGAAATCCCAAACACCCTAGTTAATCAAATTGCAAAGTTTGCTATCGGCACAGAAGTGCATGTGAGCATCTATAATGCTGATGATTGGTATGTCCCACAATGGGATTATTGGGCCGAACGAGAAACCAACAACACCAAGGTAAACCCTATGGTAAGAAATATTCAAGAAACCTTATCAGAGTTCAAGCTCACTAACCGAGGAGCTCATAAAGTAATGTGTATGGGGCCAGCTGAAGAAATTGCAAAAATCTATAAAGCCCTTATGGACCATTACGAATATGATCTCCATATTTATAAATCAAAGGACACCTATTTGGAAATAGCCAATAAAAAGATTTCAAAAAAATCTGCTATTCAAACCTTGCTAGATATTGAATTCCCTGAGCTTGACTGGAAGCAGGTCATTGCATTCGGAGATAACTATAACGACATGGAGATGTTGGATGCCGTGGGGATGGGAGTAGCCGTTGGAAATGCAAAACCAGAGGTCTTGGCAATGGCTGACTACATTACTAAAACAAATACAGAAGACGGTGTTGCAATAGCAATGAAAACGATTGTAAAATAATACATTTTGTCACGAACAAATTAATGCACGACAACTAACGCAACTTCAAAATATTTTTACGAATCAAATCTTTTAATTCCTCAATATTTAAATCTTCCTTGGCCGAAATAAAGACAATGTTTTTATTCAATTTAGCCATCCATGTTTTTTTGAGTGTTGGAATATCATAAATGGTGGTATCCTGAAAAATATCATCTGAGGTAGCAAGGGGATAATATTGGTCTATTTTGTTAAATATTGTAATA
Organism: uncultured Bacteroidota bacterium; assembly: GCA_913043145.1. Lineage (GTDB taxonomy): Bacteria > Bacteroidota > Bacteroidia > NS11-12g > UBA9320 > UBA9320. The sequence continues at coordinate 11,210 of CAJWLP010000011.1, read as the reverse complement.
ACAGGCTTGTCACTGGCACCAATTTCTGCAAGGGTTTTGGATACGGTAGTCATTTGCTCCTCAAATTGGGAGTGACTAACATCTACCACATGCAATAAAATGTCTGCCTCAATGACCTCAGCTAGCGTGCTTTTGAAACTTTCAATAAGCTGATGAGGAAGTTTACGAATAAATCCTACTGTATCTGAAAGTAAAAAAATACATGGCTTGTAAGTAATGGGATCCGGCGGAAACACCACCTTGCGAACGGTACTATCAAGTGTAGCAAAGAGCTTGTCTTGAGCTAAGACATCAGATTTTGCAAGTCGGTTGATGAGGGTTGACTTACCTACATTTGTGTATCCAACTAAAGCCACACGAAACTGAGATTCCCGATTTTTTCTTCTTGTAGAACTCTGATTATCAATATGAGCTAAGTCTTTTTTGAGTTTAGCAATTTTATCTCGAATCACCCTTCGGTCAGTTTCAATTTCTTTCTCACCAGGACCTTTCATGCCGATTCCTCCTTTTTGTTTTTGAAGGTGAGTCCACATTCGAGTCAACCTAGGAAGTAAGTACTCACTTTGTGCAAGTTCTACCTGTGTTCGCGACTGAGCTGTTCGGGCATTTTTGGCAAAAATATCGAGTATTAAACTGCTTCTATCTATTATTTTGCAAGAAATAAATTCTTCAAGATTTCTAATCTGAGAAGGGCTAAGCTCATCATCGAAAATGGCACAATCAATTTTATTTGATTTAACATATGCAGCAATTTCTTCTATCTTCCCCTTACCAAAATAGGTTTTGGGATTGGGATGATCTAGTCGTTGGGTGAATCGTTTGATACTTTTAGCTCCAGCGGTATACGCCAAAAATTCTAACTCATCCAAATAAATATCATTGGTATTTATGGGGACATTTTTAGGCTCTACCCCTATTAAAATGGCTTTTTCTGGATCTACAGTGCGAATAACTTGATGCTTCAATAGATGGTTTATTTAATTAATTCGTTCTTTTGTACAGTTCTTTTACGCGTGCAAAAATACATTCAAAAAATAGGGTTTATTATTCTTATTCTTTGGGCTTGCAAGATTCCTCTTCACGCCCAGGAAATGCAATGGAGTAATCCTATAAAATTGAAAGGAGGTGCAATATTCCCTAGAGTTATTGGTGAGAATTCCTCCGGCGTGTTTTTAATGCGATACCGCAATCGTTTTTATACTAAAAGTATTTTTTTAGAACGTTATAATTCTGATTTAAACTTAGACTTGAGCCTTTATGTTGATCTAAAAAATGCTCAAATATTAAAAGTTCAGCTGACTCCAAAAGGCATTTTGATTGTCAAATCAAAAAGGAATAAGGTGGATAAGAATTACATTGTAACGGGTTCTTGGCTATCGTTTGATCTGAAATCACTGGGTGATGAAATTACATTATTCACACATAGTAACAAACACCCTGTGGGTTCTAATTCAATTCAAATATGTATGAATGATTCACTGAGCCAATTAATGGTGAGTCGGGTTAGGACATCCAATAATACCTCAATTATTGCAACATATTTATTTGATCAAAATTTTGAAATAATTCAATTGAAAGATTACCGTTTTAGCTACCAATATCAAATAAAATTAAAAGATTTAGTAATTAATAATCGAAAAACCGCTACCTTATATATTAGGAAAAGCGACCAACTTGATTCAAAATCTCAAAATATTCTAATGACTATTAGGAAGGATACCATTTTATCCTACACGTTTGCAGACAGTATAACCGTTGGCTCAGCATCTCTGGTCTACAATCGATCAGATGATGTTGCTCAATTTGTCGGATTTTATCGTCCAAAAACTGGGATAGGATATGTGGGTATTGTATTTTCAAACTTAGATTCAAATCAATTATTATGGGATACAAAATATCGTCGATTCGATCCAAAATGGCTCAAATCTCAAAACACAGGATCTTTTAGCCTAAACACCATTGCAGAAGATTTTTCTCTTAAGACATGCGTACCTCAATCAGATGGCGGACTTCTCATTATTGCAGAACAAAAAGATATTTCTTCAGAAAGTGACATATATATTATCAATGGTATATCCCAAAGCACCGCTAAAAACATTTATAAATTTAACGAAATTTTAAGCTTGAGCTATGATAATGAATACCACCCGCAATGGCTTCAAAGAATTACCAAAAATCAAATTACCATAAATGATGGTGGATATTTCAGTTCGGCTGCTTTATTTGTAAATAAAAAATACACCCAATTATTATATAACGACCAATTCCGAAACTCCGGAGAGGTCGTACAATACACCATGTATAACACTGGACAAACAAATAGCCAAAAACTAATTAAAACTGAGCTCGACTATCTAGCTATAATACCTGACGGTGCCAAACAAGTTTCACCCAATACATTAATTGTCCCTACCTATAAAAATAGGAGGTTTTCACTTCTAAAATTGATTTACAATTGATTAGACTACTGACCCAAAAAAATAGCATTGGATTAACATTTTCGGGGTTGATTTATCTATGTTATGCCCTCATTTTAGGTGATTTTAATGCTCAAAAATGGGGCTTAATGGTCTTACTTTATTTAGAGGGCATAATCTTAAATTATCTCTGTTTTCGATTTGGAGTTCTAGGTCAAAAAACAGCCCTTCCAACCTTATTGTTTTCTGTATTTTCAGCATTATTCATCATTGATTTATCTCCCGATCATATTATCTATGGGGGTATTTTTTTGAGTTCTTTTTACTTGGTATTTAGAGCTAAGGAAATCCCTAATTATTCCAAAATACATTTAATCTATGTCGGACTCATTGTTGGAGTTTCACAGGCTTTCATGAATCATAGCGTATTTTTATTCATCCCCATTTTATTTCTATTTATTCAGGTTGGGATTGTAAATACTCGAGGTTTTTTCATGGCATTAATTAATTTAGGGATGACTATTGCAAGTGCTGCTGGCATATATTTTTTAATAGATTCTCCAGAACATATTATCGGCATGATTCCAGATTTATATCCAGATAAACCAACAAATAGTCTCACACTTATAAAAATTAATTCGCCGATTATCATATTCATCTTGGCCTTTCACATTTTAAAGCTAAGTAGTTATTCCTTTAGATTCCCAAATTTGAGTAAAAATATAAATAACACATTTTTAGTTCAAGTTTTTTTTGGTTTGATTATCGTATTCATAAGCAGCAATTATGATCTAACAGTATACGCTTTCATGGCATTAGCTGTCCTGCTATCATTTGCTTTTGTTTATCTTCAACAGAGTGTATTTGCTAATGCTCTTTTCACTGCATTCATATCTGTTATAATCGCATCCCTCTATATCTGTCAAATAATATTCTTGTAACACTGCTAATAATTAATTTTCTTTGTTCAATAGATTTAGATTTAGCATATGAATGATGATGTAAAAATGATTCTTGACGAATTAAAAGTTGCCGCAGAAAAAGCACTAAATCATGTGGCTGCAGAAGTAGGAAAATTAAGAGCAGGTAAAGCAACTCCATCCATGCTAGATAGTGTAACTGTAGAGTATTATGAAAGTCAAGTTCCTCTTAGTCAAGTGGCAAACGTAAATACTCCCGATGCAAAAACCATCATGGTAAAGCCCTGGGAAAAAGGGATGCTAGATGAGATTAGCAAAGGGATAATGTATGCCAACTTGGGATTAAATCCACAAAACGATGGAGAACAAGTGATTATCAATGTTCCTGCACTTACAGAGGAACGCAGAATGCAACTTGTAAAACAAGTACGTGGAGAAAGTGAACATGGTAAAATTGGATTAAGAAGTGCCCGCAAAGATGCGATTGACTTTATCAAATCTCTGAAATCTGATGGACTTAGTGAGGATATGGCAAAAGACGGTGAGAACGAAATTCAAAAAATAATTGACACCTTCAATAAGCGTATTGATGACACTATTGCCAATAAGGAAAAAGAAATCATGACCATTTAAGGTCTGATAAAAACGAGGTCTAAATCCATAAGTGTTTAGTGCAATTTTCTTTTATAACTTGAAATTTTTGTCCATCATATTCTAATTGATACAGCGTCAAATTTTGATGATAAAACTGATTCATCCTACTTAGTGGTGTATCCGTAAGTAGGCATAAAAAGATTTTTAAAGCTCTTCCATGCATGCAGATTAAGATTTTACTATCGTTAGTTGATAGTATTTTTTTTAGACCAACTTTTTGTCTTTTTAACACTGAATTAGGTGATTCTCCACCTTCAACACATCGATCTAATAGTCCTGACGACCAATCGTTGATAATGGATTGATACGCTCTTTTACTCTCAGAATCTCCTTTCAACCCCTCAAAAATTCCCCATCCTATTTCATTCAATTCAGACAATACCTGATGCTTGTACCCTGCTTTTAAGAAAACATCTACACTTTGATGCGTTCTTTTGAGTTCACTTGTATAAATTATATCAAATCCAATATGATGGTATGCCCGATAAAATTGAAGGGCTTGATGCTGGCCCATTTCATTCAGAGAACTATCAATACCCCTTCCTTGGATTACACCTTGCTTGTTGTAATCAGTCTCTCCGTGTCTTATAATATAAATCGTTTTCTTTGTAGTCATAAAATATTAATTTGATACCTTACAAATCTATAAAGATATCTCAGCTCAACGACTTTGGTAAAAATACATTGGCAGAACATCTTCAAATGGAGGTTACTGCCGTTGGGGAGGACTTCGTTACAATGAGTATGCCTGTGTCATCCAAAGTCCAACAACCGCTTGGACTTCTTCACGGGGGTGCTGTAGCAGCACTTGCAGAAAATGTTGCTAGTCTTGCTGGCAATCTAGTTGTTGCAAACCAAAATAAAGCTTGTCTAGGTTTGACCCTAAATACGAGTCACTTAAAGAGTGTGCGTGAAGGAACGGTTTTCGCAACTGCAAAAGCAATACATCTTGGACGAAGCACTCAAGTATGGGAAATTAAAACATCATCAGAAGAAAATATACTAATCAATATCAGTAGAATGACATTGGCAGTAGTTGATAAAAAATAATGGATACTGAAAATATTGGGGCACTGATTCACATCCCTCAAAAGCATAAAATAGAGCAATACCAATTGAATTGCATGGAGCTTTTTGATACCATTGATAAGTATTGGATGAAGAAAGAGGGTCTGGTATTTTATCCTTTTGATCGATCAAAACAAGCATATTTCTTCGGGGACAAAGAGAACAAAAAACCAATCAATGAATATGATCTTATGATTAATGATTCTTTATCAAAAGAAGAATATGAAACAAGTGTATTCATGGCCAAACAAGCAATATCATCTGGTCAAATGAAAAAAGTAGTTCTTGCTCGAAATGAAATTATATCTGGTGACTATGACCCTATATCTGTTTTTAAAAATTCAGTCAGAAAATACTCCTCAAGTTATGGATATTATGTAAATATAGGACCTGAACAATGGGTCGGAGCATCCCCAGAATTACTGATACACTATGAGGAAGGAATGCTTAGTACCGTTGCTCTTGCAGGAACTAAATCTTTAGAAGAAAAATTCACCTCAAAAGAAAGAAACGAGCAACTAATGGTCTGTGACTTCATTGAGGAGAAATTGAACTCACTCGGGCTTACTGAATATCAAAAATCTGCTACAGTTGAAGAAAATTTTAATACCATTAAGCATTTAAAAACTTCTTACGAGTTTGATTGCTCACCCGAAGATGCCTTAGAATTATTGAAAATTATTCAACCAACAAGTGCTGTTTGTGGTTTGCCAAGAGATAGCAGCTTTGAATTTATTCAAGACTTTGAAACCATGAACCGAGGTTTTTATTCAGGTATGACGGGAATCCTCAAAAAAAATAGTGCTACATTTTTCGTAAATCTTAGATGCATGAGATTTCATCAAAATACCATTGAACTGTTTGCTGGTGCTGGAATAACTGAAGACTCTGACCCAGCTGCTGAGTGGGAAGAAACTGAAAAAAAAATTGCTTCTATAAAACAGCTTTTTGTATAATCAGGATTCCAACGCATTCTCTAACAAAAACTCATACTCTTCATTTGGAATTTCTATTGCTCCGAACTGCTTAAGATGATCATTAATGTACTGAGTATCCAACAATTTAAATTGGTTTTCTTTCATAAACTCAACCAAAAAAATCAATGCAATTTTACTTGCATCTGTTTCTGTATGAAACATGCTCTCTCCAAAAAATACCTTTCCTATTGCTACTCCGTATAATCCCCCCACGAGTTTACCGTTTCTCCATGTTTCAAAACTATATCCATAGCCTAATTCATTGAGTTTACAATATGATTTTATAATATCCTCACTAATCCAAGTATCCTCTCGATTTGCACATGAACGAACTGTTCCTTCAAAATCTCCATTAATTTTTAAGTCGAAATGATGCTTATTGAATAATCGCCTTAAATTTTTAGAGACATGAAATTTTTCTAAAGGTATAATCCCTCTCATATCTGGCTTGAACCAAAAAATCTCATCATTTTCCTCGGGAATTGCCATAGGAAAATAACCTTGAGCATAAGCATATAGAAGTTCTGTGGGTTCGAGCATATGATTACTTTTGCAAAAGAAATTTTATTTTATGAAAATTATCTGTATTGGAAGAAATTATGTTGCTCACGCAGAAGAACTTGGCAATAAAACTCCAATGGAGCCAGTCATATTCATGAAGCCTGACTCTGCTATATTTCGTCAAAGAGATGCTTTTTATATTCCTGACTGGACCAATGAAGTACATTATGAAGTTGAAATTGTAATAAAAATAAATCGACTAGGGAAAAATATAGAGGAACGGTTTGCTCCAAAATATTTCTCACAATTCACATTGGGCATTGATTTTACCGCTCGTGATATTCAAAAGAAACTAAAAGACCAAGGTCTTCCATGGGAAAAAGCCAAAGCATTTGATCAAAGTGCTGTTTTAGGTGAATTTTTGGATATTAATGAATATTCATTGGATAATCTTGAATTTAAACTAAAAAAAAATGGTCAAGTCGTTCAGTCTGGAAACACAAAATCCATGATTTTCAGTATTCCTCAAATCATTGAACACTGCTCGGAGTTTTTTACCTTAAAGATTGGCGATTTAATCTACACTGGAACCCCCGAAGGCGTCGGTCCTGTGAGCAAGGGAGATGAACTAGAAGGATTCATTGAAGGCAAGAAAGTCCTCCATGTCAAAATCCGCTGAATCAACCTTGAAGAATTTTAACAATTTTTTGAGTTCGAAAGGCAATCCAATCATCTGCTAAATTTATTTTATAAACTTTCTGCTTAAAATTAGAAAAAGGTTGTTCGAATGTGAGGGCTTCCATCAATTCTGATTGGTTAGAAAAATCTTCTACTGAAGCAGTAAATTCCTCCATTATACCAAAAACTACTTTACTCTCTAAGGGAACAAAGGATTTATATTCTGAACTTTTTTGTTCGGCTAGTGAAATGTTTTCAGCCGAAAAAACTTCCTCTGTTTGTTTGTTCACAAAACATGTGTAGCCGTTTCCTAAAATACCCGCAACCGTTTTTAATGTTTCTTCTCTCATTCTTGAAATCTTATGGCCATAATGATCGAGCTATTTCTCCTCTAAATGGCCATGGAATCACTGCTATTATAGTCAATAGACCAAGGGTATAAAATATTAATGCTAGCTTATGCTTTTTTGAATCTTGAGTAGATTTCTTAGATTTTGTTCGACCAATTTGAACCAACGCAGCAGCAAATATCATCCCAAAAATGTGTTCAACTGTCCAAAAACGGAGTGTAGAATCTCCCATGATTTCTCCCATTTTGCTAAAATTATTCGACCAGCCTCTTGCAATGTATAGCAGAAATCCAATCAGTATTTGTAGGTGGACACTCGCTACAAAAAGTGTGGCAGATAAATTATGATTTTGAGAATACGGTTGTTTTAAAAAAAGCCCTCGAGCTGATTTTGTAATGGCATATAACCCAAATAGTAAAACTGCCCAACGTAGAATATTGTGTGAATTTATTAAAATATGATCCATGATTATGTGCCCAAAGATATGTGAATTAGTTTAACAAAGGGTTTGCTGGAGAATTGGCGAGCAAAGCATCCTTGCCCCCTTTCAAACGAATAGCATACTTCCACAAATTTTTATCCATCATCTCATTATTAAAGATAATTTTTGAGGGAATGTCACCGATTATCCATGATCTTTCTGAAATTTCTGAGAGCAACTGACCTTTAGCCCAACCACTATAACCCATAAAAAATTTAAACCTACTCGATTCATACTCCCCAGACTTTAGACCTTCGATGATCTGCCCAAAGTTACCACTCCAGAATAAATTCTTCTTTAAAGCCAATGAATCATCTATACTTGAATAAGAGTGAATGCAATGTAACCCATCTAATTCGACTGGTCCACCAACAAAGACAGGTAAATCAATATCAGCCAAATCAGGAACCAACTGGCTGACCAAATAATCAGACTTTTGATTAAGAACAAATCCAACAGAACCTTCTTCATTATGATCCGTCATGAGTACAACACTTCTCTCAAAAGTGGGGTCTTGAATAAATGGCTCAGAAATTAGTATTCTACCCGTTAATTGTTTCATTTATAATTTCGTTAGGTTTCTTTTTAGAACAGAAGATATACTACACTTAAAATACTCAGCACCAAAATACCAATAATCGCCAGCTTATGTTCAAATAGCGACCAAAGAGCAATTGATTTATTATCTTTATTTACAACTTTCCAGCATAACCAGGCAAGAATGGGTGCTGTAAGAAACGACACTGTAGTAGCAAATGAAACCATCTGCTTCATATCTTTTACAAAAAATAAAAGTAGAATACTAGTCCCTGAAGTTAGTATATATCGCCACAAAGATTTTGAATGAAGCTTTTGATTTAATTTCAATTTAGAAGATATTTCTTCCATCACCCTGGGCATGGCGTCTAAACATGTGATGGTAGTGCTAAACATAGTTGTGAACGCAGCAATGGTAATTACCCAATAAAAACTTTCTCCGAGGTTAGAGACAAATATATCAATGAGTTGAGCTGCAAATCCACCAGCAGATGCTTCTAAAGTAATATCTGAAAGATACAAAGTATGAGCACCCAATACTAAGAAGCAAATCCCTAAAAATGCCGTGCCATAAAACCCCACTTTAAAGTCAAAATTAGAATCAGAACTCTGCTTTTCAGGTTTGACTAACACCCATATACTATGCCAAATAGCAATATCAAGTGGAGCAGGCATCCAGCCAACAAACGTGACTAGAAAACTTAAATCACTATTATCACTCAATGAAAATGAAGATTGAGTCATCGCGGTAAAATCAATATTGGTGCGAAAAGAAAAGAAAAAAGCAACGATAGTAGAAATTGATAAAACGACCATAACTACCTTCATCAAATGGTCCAGTATTTTAAACTTCCCAATTTGTAGAATGCACAAGCAGGTTAATAAAATTATGATTGAAATATTAACTGAACTAAGACCAAGTCCAGTCATTTTTTGTACCAAGCCAGCAGTCACAATAGTAACAGCAGCTTGAATGGTAAACATCATTGTGACTGTTAGAATTCCTAAAATCCATATTGCCCAATTGCCTATTTCAGCAAAACCATGAACCAAAGACTGTTTGTTCCGCTTGGCATATCTTGGGCCTAAAACAAAAAATGGATATTTGAGAATATGAGCCAAAATAATGGCTACAATGAGGATATAACCATATTGAGCACCTGCACGGGTACTTTGCACCAAATGGGATACCCCAACAGCAGCACCTGCATACAAAAGACCAGGGCCCAAAGACTTTAACTTACTAAGCACTCCGTAAAAATAAAAAAGACCAACAAAATTTTGGCCTTTTCTTAAATTATTTACTTAGATTGAACTTTTAAATTCGAGCAATTAGGTCAGCAACTCGATTGCTATACCCTGCTTCGTTGTCATACCAACCCATTACTTTCACTGTATTACCATAGACCATTGTAGTCATAGAATCAAAAATACATGAGTGAGGATTCCCTACAATATCTACACTAACTATTGGATCTTCCGTATATTCTAAAATACCCTTCAAGTTAGTTTCAGCTGCTTTTTTGAATGCGGCATTTACTTCTTCTACAGTTGTACTTCCTTTAAGTGTTACTACAAAATCAGTAGCACTGCCAGTAGGTGTAGGAACTCGAAGTGAGTTACCATTTAATTTACCCGCTAAATGAGGCAATACTAAACCGACAGCTTTTGCTGCCCCTGTACTGGTAGGAATAATATTAAGTGCTGCTGAACGAGCCCTTCTCAAATCAGAATGAGGAGCATCTAGAAGTCTTTGATCTGAGGTGTATGAATGTATCGTTGTCATAAAACCACTTTCTACGCCGATTAGATCGTCAAGAACTTTTACCATAGGAGCAAGGCAATTCGTGGTACAACTAGCATTTGAAAGAATAACTTCTTGACCCGTAAGTGTATCATCGTTTACACCTAATACTACTGTTTTAATATCTCCAGAAGCTGGGGCAGAAATAACTACTTTCTTAGCTCCTGCTTCAATGTGCTTGCCAGCACCTTCGGGACTTCTAAAAAACCCTGTACTTTCAAGCACAACGTCAATATCTAATTCTTTCCATGGAAGGTTAGCAGGATCTCTCTCAGCAGTTGCTCGAATAGAAACTCCATTAACAATTAGGTGCGTATCTGTGTGTTCAACTGAACCATTAAATCTACCTTGAACAGAATCATATTTAAGTAAATGTGCAAGGGTTTTGTTGTCTGTCAAGTCATTGATAGCAACAACTTCTACATTGGTTTTTTCTAAGAGTGTTTTAAAAGCTAGTCTTCCAATTCTACCGAAACCATTGATGGCTATTTTCATGATGTTGTTTTAATTAATATTACTTTATATTTAATTGGATTGCAAACCTAACTATTTTTTAAAAATAGAATCAAAATAGTTGTGTCAAAAAAATAAATAATTGTTTGATAAATTAAAGTTTAATATTTCTTTTGCACACGCCAAACGCAATAAGTTCATCATAGTTCTTTAATAAAGCGTTTACCAATGTCATCCGAAGGTTTCGGAGCCGGACAGCATTCAAATGGAAATTTGAGTGATACGAGCATAAATGGCCCGTTCGTCTATCGGCTAGGACGCCAGGTTTTCATCCTGGTAAGAGGGGTTCGATTCCCCTACGGGCTACATC
>CAJWLP010000010.1 GCA_913043145.1 uncultured Bacteroidota bacterium | reverse complement strand
GAAAAACTTTAAACTCATTCTTGATATCTCTTCACTGGAATCAGGTTCTTATCTTCTGGAAACAACGACTACAAAAAATACAATATTCAAAAACTAAGTCTATTTTTAATATATATGATAGTGTGTTTTGATGATTGAACAATTGAGTACATTTGTACCATAATCTAATTACACTAATAAATTTTGAATTCGATCGAGAATACACTCAATGATGTCTTAAATGGTAATAAGTTATTTTTATTAGCTGGACCTTGTGCCATTGAAAATGAGGAAATTACCATGCATACTGCGGAATATTTAAAAAAATTAACTGACAAATTAGATATTCCATTTGTTTTTAAATCTTCTTACAGAAAAGCTAACAGAACCAATGCTTCATCATTTACGGGCATTGGCGATGACAAAGCGTTAAAGTTATTAGGTAAAGTTAGGGATACATTTGATGTACCTGTAGTAACAGATATTCATGAGAGTAAAGAAGCGGAGATAGCTGCTGAATATGTCGATATTCTTCAAATACCTGCTTTTTTATTTCGCCAAACTAACCTTTTGCAAGCTGCAGCTAAAACAGGTAAGGTGGTAAATATCAAAAAAGGTCAATTTGCTGCTGCAGAATCCATGAAGTTTGCTGCACAAAAGGTGGTTGATATGTCAAACAATCAAGTTATTCTCACCGAACGAGGTAATATGTTTGGTTATGGAGATATGATAGTGGATTATAGAAACTTGGTTTGGATGAAAGAAATGGGTTTTCCAGTTGTGATGGACTGCACACATTCTTTACAACAACCTAACAATGGGAGTGGAGTGACAGGTGGACTTCCTCATCTTATAGAACCTCTTGCAAAGGCAGCAGTGTCTGTTGGTGTAGATGGTCTATTTATTGAAACTCATCCAGATCCAAGTTCTGCATTGAGTGATGGTGCGAATATGCTACCACTTCAAAAAATTGAAGATCTATTGAAAAAATTACTCAGACTTAAATCTGCTCTTTAATTTTAAAATTAGATTTTTTATAAATTTGATACTTGAACATCAATTTGTCATCAGAATAAATATTTTCGCATCAATTTAATAACTTTTAATCATAATCAATGTCATTATATCTCAACGAAATAGTATCTGTAGCAGGTAAGCCGGGTCTTCATAAACTTGTTGGTAAACGTTCAAATGGACTTATTGTAGAGTCATTAAATGGGGACAAAAAGAGATTTCCTACTTCTTTAACACAAAAAGTATCTTTTTTGAGTGATATCTCAATGTATACTTATGATGGAGATAAAAAATTGGAAGATATCCTGAAGATACTTCACGAAAAAGTTGGAGCGGGTCTTGAATTAGTAAACAAGAAAAATAGTGGAGAGGAAATTCAGTCATTTTTTAGAAAAGTAGTCGAAGATTTTGATGAGGATCAAGTTTATAACTCGGATATCGTCAAATTAGTGAATTGGTACACCTTACTGAAAGATCAGTTGAACTTTAATCAATTAAATGAGCCAGATAGTGAGGAAAAGACTAAGGATGCAAAAAGTTCAACCACCAAATCCACTCATAAAAAACCAGTAGCGAAAAATGCTCCAAGAGCTCAAAGTAAGGCGAAGGGTGGTGTTAAGAAAAGTGGAAATCTAAAAGCAGGCTAATTCTAGGATAACTTATAAGCTATCCAAGCCATGGGTAGGTAGGCAAATACTAAATCTACTATAGTTGGTAAATTTGGTGTTCCAATCATAGCGGCTGCAGAAATTCCTCCAACCAAGAAAAATAACCCAATTATATTAGCATACGTACTTTTTCTGGAAGTTGCAATTTTAGCAGCAATAATGGCACCTGATAAAGTTCCTAACGCATGAGCTAAGAATGGTATTACATAGTGTTTTGATTGAAACATATGGATGTTTTCTCGAATTGATTTGACATCTTCAGGATTAACTCCAGCGGGCAGTGGTATTAAACTGCCACTAATTGAGACTATGCTCATGTTTACCATACTACCTATGATTATTCCCAGTATTATACCTAATATGTTTTGAAGCTTTGAATTCATAATAACTTTTTACCATTATTTAAAAATATTAATCTTATGACTTAAAATCTGTAAATCGAAGATCAAGATGATTCAGTGCGTTAATGTTAACTTGATTAATTTTTTTATTTTTAATCCAAATGCTTTCATCATAAAAAAGTATTATAAATGGCTGATCTTCATCAAGCATACTTTCCATTTTTTTAAATAATTTTTTCTTTTCGGATTCATCTGTACAAGCTATTAATTGATTATATTTTTGATCAAACTGTGCATTGATGTAACGTGAATAATTTGGACCACTGGGGGCTTTATTAGGGCCATAAAAACAAGCCATGAAATTTTCTCCATCAGGATAGTCAGCAATCCAACTACTTCTGAAAAAAGTTAAATCACCTGCGGATTTTTGCTGTTTTAGTAAGCTGGCAGGAACAACATCAATCTTAACTTCTATTCCGATTTCAGCACAATTTTTTTGAACTAAAATACATAAATCAAGATAGTTTGATGTGGTAGTTAATGTGATGGGTAGATTTTTATCAACATTTGATTTTTGTATATATTTTCTTGCCAAGTCTAAATCAAATGATGAATTATCATAGTTTAAGTGTCCAGGTAGACCAACGGGCATAAAACCTCCATTAGCAGGTGTCCCAATGCCATTTCTTAAATAGCTGATCATTGCGTCCCGATTGATGCAGTGATGTATTGCTTTGCGATAGTTTAAGTCATGAGTAGAAGATGATTCATCTTCCATATTAAAAGCTAAGTATTCGGTATTAAGAAAGGGGCTTATTTGAATGTTAAAATCCTCTAGATATTTTGAATCTAACGTGCCATCAGTTGTTAGGATTTCATCTTTGAATGAACTTTCTAAACCAGTAAATAAATCCAAGTTACCTTGAATGAATTCTAATAACTCAGTTTGTTTACTTTGAATAAATGAAATGGATATTCCATCTAATTTTGGGATACTATTTTGTTGTGTAGATTCAAAGTAATTTGGGTTTCGAATCATATTTAGCTTTATGCCATCAGCCCAATTAGCAAACATAAACGGGCCAGTTCCTATGGGTTTTTTACCAAACTCATCACCATACAATTCAACAATCTCTTTAGGAACCACAAAGCAGTATGCCATAGTTAACATATTAAGAAAAGGTGCAAATGGTTTATTTAATTTAATTTGAAAAATGGTGTCATTTATTGAGGTGAATGGTTGTGATTGATCAATAATATCGTTGAATATCCATGCACCATCCGATGCAGTTGATGGGTCAAGGATTCGTTTGAAAGAATACTCAAAATCTGAGGATGTAACCTCTCTTTTTTGCATTTTAAAAATAGGATGATTGTGGAAAAACACCCCTCTATTGAGCACAAAAGTGTACGTTTTCGCATCTTTGGATATAGACCATTTTTTTGCAATTGATGGAATAACATTTAACTGGTCATTTAGCTGTACTAATCCGTTAAACACTTGATTTACAGCACGTATGTTTTCTTGTGTCCTTGCATATGCTGGGTCTAAAGAAGTGATTCCTGTTGCACTATTAAACCGAATTATATCTTTTGTAGATTTTTTTGAGTTCAAATTACAAGAAATTAACAGTATGTTGATGTGAATAACTAAGAAAAACCTGTTTATTATCATGCTAGTATTGTGTTTAGATTTGAAATTAATTCTTTTATAGCATTGAGACCCAAAATTACATATTACGGACATTCTTGTTTTTCAGTTGAATTAAACGGTAAAAATATACTGTTTGATCCTTTTATCACTCCTAATCCCAAAGCAAGTATGATCGATATTTCCACAATTCAGCCAGATTTTATTTTAGTTACGCATGGTCATGGAGATCATATTGCTGATCTGTTGGCCATAGCTAAACAAAGCAAAGCTCAAGTAATTTCTGTTTATGAAATAACTGAATGGTTATTAGATCAAGGAATTGAAAACAGCTTACCTATGGATATTGGGGGGAGTGTAAACCTGGGATTTTGTACCGTTAAAATGGTAAAAGCTGAACATAGTAGTTCATTTCCTGACGGTTCCTATGCAGGTAATGCAGCGGGGTATGTAGTACAAACTTCTGAATCAAGTTTCTATTTTGCAGGTGATACAGCACTCACTTTAGATATGCAATTAATCCCACTAACTTTTAATTTAGATTTTGCTTTTCTACCTATCGGTGATAACTTCACAATGGGTATAGAAGATGCTGTGAAATCATCTAAGTTAATAGACTGTAAAAAAATTATAGGTATGAATTTTGATACTTTCCCTCCCATTGAAATTAATCACAAATATGCTTATGATCAATTTTCTAGTGCCGGACTCAACCTCATTTTACCCTTAATCAATCAAACTTTCGAACTTTAAAAAAATAATATATGTCAAAAACCATTTGTGTAGCCAATCAAAAAGGTGGAGTAGGAAAGACAACCACCGCTATCAACTTAGCATACAGTCTCTCAGTTCTCGAGAATCGTGTCTTATTAATTGATGCTGACCCACAAGCAAATTCAACCTCTCATTTAGGGTTTGATCCTAAAAATATTCGTCTTGGACTGTATGAGTTAATGGTTCAAGATCTAAACCCTACGGATGCTATTTTAGATACCAAGTATGATTATTTGAAAATCCTTCCAGCGAATATAGATTTAGTTGGTGCTGAAATAGAAATGATCGATTTACCAAATCGTGAACGGATTTTAAATAGACTTTTAGACAAAGTAAAAGACAGTTATGATTTTATAATTATTGATTGTTCTCCCTCGCTTGGATTAATCACTACCAATGCATTAGGAGCCTCAGATTCTGTTCTCATACCTGTTCAGTGTGAATACTTTGCTTTAGAAGGTTTGGGTAAGCTTTTAAATACAATTAAGATCGTTCAACGTAGTATTAATACCAAACTTGAGATTGAAGGACTAGTATTGACGATGTATGACTCTAGATTAAGATTAAGTAATCAGGTTGTTGAGGAAGTAAAGTTACATTTTCAGCAATTAGTTTTTGATACAATTATCAAAAGAAATACAACTTTAAGTGAAGCACCTAGTTTTGGTTTACCTGTTCTTGAACATGATGCTACAGCAACAGGAAGTGTTGGCTACTTAAATTTAGCTCGTGAATTACTCCAAAAAAATGGACTTACTAAAATTAGTGAAGAAGAAAGGATAATTCAATAAATGAGTAAAAAAGCATTAGGTAGGGGTTTAAGTGCGTTATTAGAAAATGCAGACACTGACATTACGAGCATTGAACCAAAGGCTTTACATAGTATAGCAGAAATTAAGATAAATCAGATTATTGCTAATCCTTTCCAACCTCGTATTGAGTTTGTTGAGGAAGCTTTAAATGAACTAGCTGAATCAATCAAAGTCCATGGCATTATTCAGCCTATTACTGTCAGAAAGGTTGGTTATGAAAAATATGAAATTATTAGTGGTGAGAGAAGAACACGTGCTTCTATTTTAGCTCAAAGATCACATATTCCAGCATACATCCGATTGGCAGATGACCAACAAATGTTAGAGATGGCATTAATTGAGAACATTCAACGTGAAAATCTTAATGCCATTGAGGTTGCTTTATCATATCAACGATTGCTTGAAGAATGTGGTCTTAAACAAGATGAACTTGGTGAGCGTGTTGGTAAAAAGCGGAGTACGGTAAACAACTATTTAAGGTTATTGAAACTTCCTGATGAGATTCAGTTAGCAATCAAAGAGGGACTCATTATGATGGGACATGCAAGAGCTCTGGTAAATGTTAAAAATACCGAACGCCAGCTTCAAATTTTTAAATCTGCAGTAAATAGCAGCTTATCAGTAAGGCAAGTTGAAGAAATGGCAAAAGAAGAAAGGGAAAATCTTGGAGGAACTTATACAAAATCCTCAGATCGATTTTTTGATTTTACAAACTATCTTGCTCAACGAGAAAGAATTTCAAAACATCTGAACACTTCGATTAAATTTAAGTCGCGGTCAAATAACAATGGTTCCATTATTATTAACTTTTCATCCAAAGAAGAGTTAGAAGCTATACTCAATAAGTTGGTTTAAGTAAATTTGTGAAATATGAGATTCGTATTCTCTGTACTGTTTCTTCTTAACTTATCATTCCATATGTTTGCTCAGCAACCTTATTCTGATGAGTATAAGTTATCGGTTGATAGTTCTAAATCTACTCGTAATTCAAAAGGAATAAAATCCTGGGATAATCCAAGAAAAGCTACCTTTCTTGCACTGTTAATTCCTGGTGCTGGTCAAATTTATAATAAAAGTTATTTGAAGGCTGGAATAGTATATGGTGGTTTTGTTGGTCTTGCATACATGTATGACTATAATAAAGACAGTCTTTCCAAGTATCAAACAATATATGCAGCAAAAATAGATGGTGATACAAATACCATTGATTTATATCCCAATCGTTCAGAAGCTGCAGTTAAAAGTGATCGTGATTTTCACAGAAAATATAGAGATTTATCACTTATAGGATTTGTTGTTTTATATGCGTTACAGGCTATTGATGCTAATGTTGATGCACATCTTAAGGAGTTTAATCTTAATGAGGATTTGAGTTTAAAATTAATTCCTAACGTCTATGCTAGAAGACCAGGGCTAGGAATGTATAATGGATTCACACTTCAATATAACTTTTAGAATTTAGCTTAAATTCGTAGACAATTAAGACAATTACAATTATGAAAAACATATCAGTCATAGGTTCAGGTACAATGGGCAATGGAATAGCTCACGTTTTTGCACAAAATGGTTATTTAGTTTCATTAGTGGATATCAATGAAAATGCACTTGAAAAGGCTTTGATTACCATTTCTAAGAACTTGGATCGTATGATAGCTAAAGAAAAAATTACAGCATCAGTCAAGGAAGATACCCTAAATAATATCCAAACGTTTTCTTCCTTGGAATTAGGTGTTAAGCATGCTGATCTTGTTGTAGAGGCGGCCACAGAAAATAAGGAATTAAAATTTAAAATATTTAAAGACATGGATGTACATGCTCCAAAGCAATGTATTCTTGCTTCCAACACTTCATCGATAAGTATTACTGAGCTTGCGTCTCAAACTCAACGTCCTGATAAAGTTATTGGAATGCACTTTATGAATCCTGTTCCTGTAATGAAGTTGGTTGAAATTATTAATGGATACAGTACATCAAATCAGGTGACTACTTCTGTGGAAGATTTATCTAAATCAATTGGTAAAATTCCAGCAATGGCCAATGACTATCCAGGTTTCATAGCTAATCGAATTTTGATGCCAATGATTAACGAAGCTATTTGGACCTTACACGAAGGGGTAGGGGATGTTCAAAATATTGATACTGTTATGAAATTAGGTATGGCTCATCCTATGGGGCCGCTTCAACTTGCAGACTTTATAGGTTTAGATGTTTGTCTAGCAATTCTAGAAGTTTTGTATGATGGTTTTGGAAATCCAAAATATGCAGCATGTCCACTATTGGTAAATATGGTTAATGCAGGAAAAATGGGAGTGAAATCCGGTGAAGGATTCTATTCATGGACACATGGTACAAAAGAGCTGGTTGTAAGTAGTAGTTTTATATCTTCTTAACATTAATTGCATTAAGACCTTTCATACCTTTTTCTAGTTGAAAGGATACCTTATTTCCCTCATCAACATCTTCAGTAAGACCCTTATAGTGAACAAAATAACTGTCGCCTGAACCTGATTCTTTTATAAAACCAAATCCTTTGTCAGTGTTAAAGAAATCAATTTTACCTTCACGAACTGCATCCATATCAAAAGCCTCTTGTTTTGGAACACTCGTTATGATGTCTTCTAGTTCAAATTCTACTTTTTTGTCAGGATCTGGTGGGGAATCTGAAATATTGCCATTTTCGTCAATGTAAGCCATCATATTATCTAAACCACCCCCTTTAGATGCTGCTTTTCGTTCAGCTCTTTTTTCTTGTTTCTCTTTACGTTTTTTTAAACGTTTTTTCTCTTTCTCTTTTTTACTGTAAGTTTCTTGTGACTTGGACATTAATTTATTAGGTGTGTAATATTATAGTAACAAAAATAATTCATATCCTTAATCTTTTAAAAATTACAATCACTTAATTGTCCATTTTTATAGATTCTAGGTATTATTTCATTTTTGTAGATTCGTTTGTCTTTGTCTATTTGATTTAAATATATAGATACTTCTGATTAATAATTCCGCATATTTGTTGAATGAAAAACACATTTTCTTTTTTATTAATATTTTCTGTCTTTTCTGGTTGGTCTCAAGATAAGATATTAACAATTGATGATGCCATATCAGGTTATCACTTATACCCTAAAGGGTTATATGATCTTCAGTGGTTGCCAGGAGGTGAGTCTTTTTCTCAATTAAGAATTCATGAAGGAGAGTCTTTCATTGAGGTACAAGAGATTTTAATTCCAAAAGGAAGGGTTATAAAGATAACTCTAGAAGATGTTAATGGCTCATTACCGGATAGTCTTAAGTTAAAGAGATTGCCTCGTGCTCAATGGGTTTCTAAACGTGAGTTTCAATATGTTACAGGTAAACAAGTTTTTATTTATGATATTGATTTGAAAACTTCGACTATTCTTCATTTTGAACTATCAAATGATGTATCTAATCCAAATTTATTCTCTGATGCTTCGGGTTATGTAGCTCATTTAAAGAATGGTTTGGCTTATGGTGTAAAAGCAATTAATCATGCGATTACCTCAGATATTGATGGAATAGTTATTGGGAAGAGTGTGCATCGAAGCGAATTTGGAATAACAGATGGCTTATTCCCTTCACCAAAACATCGTAAATTAGCATATTATGAGATGGATGAGCGGATGGTTTCGGAGTATCCACTATATAAATTATCTGATACTCCAGCTTCAGCAAAAATGCTTAGGTATCCAACTGCGGGTTCGAAAAGTCACCATGTTGTTGTCAAAGTCAAAAATATGTATGATCATTCCGATCCAATAACTATCAAAACTACTGGAGATAAAGAGCAATATCTTACAAATATATCATGGACACCAGACGAAAAATACCTCCTAATTGCTATAGTGAATCGAGCTCAAAATCACATGTGGTTAAATAAATATGATGCGACTTCAGGTGATTTTATTGAAACGCTATTCGAAGAAACAAATGATCGATATGTCGAACCAGAACATCCAGCTAGATTTTTAACGCATGATCCATCTAAATTTCTGTGGTGGAGTGAGCGTGATGGATACAATCACTTGTATTTATATTCAGACAACGGAAAACTCATTAATCAAGTAACCAAAGGAGAATGGATTGTAACTGATTATCATGGGGAATCAGAGGATGGTAAATATCTTTTTATAACCGCTACAAAAGATAGCCCTATAGAAAGGCATCTTTATAAAGTGAGTCTTAAAAATTGTAAAATAACCAAATTAACTAGTAGTTCAGGTTATCATTCCATAGTTGCCAATCAAAATAATTCACTTTTTTTGGATGATTTTTCAAGCACCAGAAATCCCAGAGAGATTCGATTAATCAATGAAAATGGTACAGTTAGTGAAATTTTGTATAAGTCTGATAATCCGCTTATGGATTATAAACTTGGTGAAATGGAAATTGGTAAGTTAACAGGGGAAAGTGGGGATGACTTATATTATCGTATTTTTAAACCTATTGATTTTGATTCTTCTAAAAAATATCCAGTTGTAGTTTATTTATACAATGGACCACACCTTCAACTCATCAAGAATCAATGGATGGGAGGGGCTAATCTCTGGTATCAATATATGGCACAGAAGGGCTATGTAGTATTTAGTATTGATGGAAGAGGAAGTGCTAATCGAGGATTTGAATTTGAGAGTAGTATTTTTAGAAATTGTGGCGAAAACGAAATGATTGATCAATTATCTGGCGTGAATTGGTTGAAATCTCAAATGTGGGTTGATTCTAATCGTTTTGGGGTTCATGGATGGAGTTATGGAGGATATATGACTACGAGCATGATGAGCCGTCATCCAGGCGTATTTAAAGTGGGTGTAGCTGGTGGCCCAGTTATTGATTGGTCACTTTACGAGGTAATGTATACAGAAAGATATATGGACACTCCGGAAGAAAACCCAGAGGGATATGATAAAACAAATTTAAAAAATCATTTGGATAGTTTGCAAGGAAAATTACTAATGATTCATGGTGGTTTAGATGATGTGGTCTTATGGCAACACAGCTTACAATATCTTGAATCAGCGATTAAAAAGGGAGTTCAATTAGATTATTTTGTGTATCCTCATCACAAGCATAATGTAAGAGGAAGAGATCGGGTACATCTATATGAAAAGGTGAGTAATTATTTTTTTAACCACTTGTAATAGTTAAGTAGTTACTCCAAATTAATAATTTCTTCAATCATTTTTTCTGCTTCTTGAGTTAGATGATTTACCAACGTTGTTGCATTAGAATATTCTTTACTTAACTTCACATATTCGCTTTGGTTTGTACCTTCAATTGTATTGAGTTGTTCTTCTAGTGCTTTAAGATGAACCTGAGCGTTTTCTAATTGTTCTTCTTTTTTGTCTAATTTTTTTTGCAACTTTTTGAGTTTATCATCTTTTTTATCTTTTTGTTTCCATGAATCTTTGGAATTTTTTTTATTTAATTTTTGAGTCTTTTTTTTATTAATGGTTGATTCGATTGATTTTTGAGATTGATGGATTTTATATAAATACTCAGTATAATCACCTGGATATTCCTTTACATCTTTATCTTCAATCCACCATACTTTATTGGCTAATTTCTCGATAAAATAACGATTATGAGATACAAAAATAAGGGTTCCTTCATATCGCTTAAGAGCTTCAATTATAATTTCTATCGAATCAATATCTAAATGGTTGGTTGGCTCGTCTAAAAGAAGGAAATTAGCCTCTGAAACCAGTGTTTTAGCAAGTGATACTCGTGCTTTTTCTCCGCCACTAAGTACTTTTATTTTCTTAAATACATCATCTCCACCAAATAAAAAACATCCCAACATATTACGTAATTCCATTTCTGTTTTATGTGGGGCATCGTATTGTAATTCCTCTAAAATTTCGTAATCTAGGTGTAAACTTTCTAGTTGATGTTGAGCATAAAAGGATGATATTACTTGATGACCTTCTTTTCGATGGCCTTTAAAGTTAATTTCATTAGCTATAATATTTAAAAACGTAGATTTCCCAGTTCCGTTAGCACCAATAAGTGCAATTTTATCTCCACGAACAATTTCTCGATTTACTCCATCAAAAAGTGTTTGGTTATTGAATCCTTGCTGAATCTCACTTAGGTTCATAACTACTTTTCCGCTGGGATTACTGACCTTGAAATCAATTTTTAAATTTGATTTATCTTCATCAATTTCAACAATTCGTTCGATCTTATCTACCATTTTAATTCTAGATTGAACAGCTTTTGCTTTACTGGCTTTTGCTTTAAATCGATTGATGAATTTTTCTTGTTCTTTAATGTATTGATTTTGATTTGCCGCTTGTCTACTTATTAAGTCGTCTCGTTCAACTTTGGCCTTAAGGTAGAAATCATAATTACCATCCCACAAATACAGCTTTTGATTGCTTAATTCAGCAGTTTTATTGATCATTTTATTTAAAAATTCTCTATCATGAGAAACAATGATTACACTGCCTGGATAATTACTTAAATATCCTTCAAGCCACTCAATACTGGGTAAATCCAAGTGGTTAGTGGGCTCATCCATCAACATAATGTCAGGTTCTTCCAATAACATCTTAGCTAAAACTACACGCATTCGCCATCCACCACTGAATTCTTTCATTGGACGATCTAGATCAAGAGTTTTAAAACCTAAGCCTTCTAGTATCTCTGCAGTTTTAGTATCAATATTATAACCATCTAGAGCATCAAATTCTTCTTGGTAGTCAGCCATTTTTTGAATATTTTCCTCACTTGGATTTGTTTCCATCAATGCATAAAGTGATTCGAGTTCACTTTGAATAAATAGTGCACGCTCAAATGCTTGTTTTGCGTGTTCCAGTATGGTTTGGTTTCCATCCTCACTAATCATATCTTGTGATAAATACCCAAGATTAATTCCCCCAGATTTGTTGATTGACCCTTCTCTTATCTCGTATTTTCCTATGATTAATTTGAGGAGAGTAGATTTACCCGCACCATTTTTACCAATTAGACCAATACGTTCTCTAGGTTTTATAAACCAATCAATTTCCTTAAATAGATAATTTCCTCCAAATTCAAATGAAACGTTTTGTATATGTAGCAATGTTAGGTCGTTTTATTATTTGTGGATAGCAATGGGTTAAAGGTCGTGTCCCATTTTTTCCTTTTTAGTAGTCAAATAACTTTTATTATGTGGATTTGGCTCGACTTGCAAAGCAACATTTTCTACAATTTCAAGTCCATAACCTATTAATCCTTTTCTTTTTTTAGGATTGTTACTCATCAGCTTAATTTTACGAACTCCTAAATCACGAAGTATTTGAGCTCCAACTCCATAATCTCTTTCGTCCATCTGAAATCCTAATTCAAGATTTGCCTCCACAGTATCCATTCCGTTTTCTTGAAGTTTGTATGCTTTGAGTTTGTTAATTAGACCAATGCCACGACCTTCTTGATTCATGTATACAATTACTCCTTTACCTTCCTCTTCAATAGTTTGCATGGCTTTTTTAAGTTGTTCTCCACAGTCACATCGACAACTTCCAAATATATCTCCAGTCAAGCAACTTGAATGAACCCTTACTAGAATTGGCTCGTCATCTTCCCATTTTCCCTTCACTAAAGCTAAATGATCCATACCATTACTTGTTTGTTTATATGCAACCAAGTCAAAAGATCCATCGTTAGTCGGCATTTGAACATCAATTTGTCGTTCGATTAGGCTTTCGTGCTTCAAACGATATTCGATTAAATCAGCAATAGACACAATTTTCATATCATGCTTTTTAGCAACCTTCATTAGATCAGGAAGGCGAGCCATTGAACCGTCCTCATTCATAATCTCAACAATACAACCTGCAGGTTCAAATCCAGCTAAACGAGACAAATCTATCGCAGCCTCTGTATGTCCAGCTCTTCTTAATACACCTGCGGTTCGAGCTCTTAATGGGAAAATATGACCTGGCTTACCTAACTCTTTAGGTTTGGTATCTGGATTTACTAGAGCCTGAATGGTCATGGACCGATCATAAGCAGAAATGCCAGTACTTGTTCCATGTCCTATTAAATCTACAGATACTGTGAATGGTGTTTCAAATTGGGCTGTGTTTTTTCCAACCATTAAATCAAGATTCAATTCGTCACAACGTTCCTCAGTTAGTGGTACACAAATAAGCCCACGACCCTCAGTAGCCATGAAATTAACCATTTCAGTGGTAACATTGCGAGCTGCTGTTAAAAAATCGCCCTCATTCTCTCGATCTTCATCATCCACTACAATGATCATTTTACCATTTCGAATTTCTTCAATGGCCTCCTCAATGGTATTTAATTTAAAATTATTCATTCTTTAATGCAAAAGTAATGATAATCAGGATACTCAAAACACATTAGATTACAATGCTGATAATACAAATACCTCTCGTATCTTCGCAACGGTGAATATCTTGTTTGTTGCTAATCGATTTCCTTATCCACCCTATAGGGGAGATAAGCTTAAAATTTATAATTTAACTCGAAGATTAGCCCAAAAACATACACTTTATCTAGTTACTTTCTACGAGAAAAGAGATGAACTAAAATACCTTAAGGAGATTACACCATTTTTTAAGGAGATTGAGTTGATTTATCTCCCTCGTTGGATGTCTGTAATAAATTGTATCCCTGCATTACTTTCAAGTACACCTTTGCAATTAGCCTACTTCAAAAGTTTTAAAATGAGACGGATTGTAAATTGGGCTGTGGAACGTTATGCTATTGATGTGGTTCATACTCAACATTTGCGGATGAGTCAATATACATCCCACTTAAATATCCCTAAAATTCTTGACTTACCAGATGCTTTTTCACTTTATTTTAAAAGACGGAACGAGACCAAAAGACCTTTAATTAATCGTTTAATTGACAGAATTGAAATTAAAAGATTAACTAAGGCAGAGCAAATTATTAAGCAATATAACAAGGTCTTAGTGTGTTCAGTAGAAGACAAAAAATACCTTGAAAAATTACACCAAGTAAACAACATTAATATATTATTGAATGGTGTTGATCTTGAAACATTTGATGCTGAAGGTGGGCATGATTATTCGATAAATAATAAATTACTTTTTACGGGTAATATGGATTATGCTCCCAATGTAGATGCAGTGATTTATTTTATTAAAGAGCTATGGCCAAGTATTCAGAAGAAAAATCCTCATGTTAAATTAGTTATTGCAGGTCAGCGACCTGTTGAGGAAATTCAAAAATTACAAAGTGATCGAATTGATATTACGGGATTTGTGCCTGATATATCAGATTTGTATCGTACGTGTTCCATTCTTGTAGCACCTCTTCGGTTTGGGGCGGGCACACAAAATAAGGTATTAGAGGCTATGGCTATGGGTGTTCCTGTGGTTTGTACACAAATAGGTTTTGCTGGTCTTCAAATTGAAAGTGGTGATGGAGTAATTATGGCTCAAGAATCCAATGATTTTGTTTATCAAGTCAATCATTTACTTTCTGATATTGCCCAACGACGTGAGGTTGGAGAGAAGGGGTTAACCATAGCACATCAACGTTTTAGTTGGGACAGCATAACCGATCAGCTTGATTTTTATGTTAATGACATTTATTTGAATATGACATAAACTAACTATTTAGTAATTTATTGATGAAAATATTTCTTATGTAAATTTTTCTTTAAAAAAAAGCTCCCAAAATTTGGGAGCTTTGAATTTTTAAATGTTTATAAATTAATACCTGTTATTGTGTTGGGGTCTTTCCTCTGCAACTTTTACGACGATATCTCTTCCTTGAAAAGAAGATTCGTTTAGTTCAGCTATTGCTGTTTGAGCAGCGGCATCGTCATTCATTTCTACAAAACCGAATCCTTTGGATCGGTTTCTGTCTCTGTCAAAGATGACCTTTGATGATGATACTTCGCCATATGGCTCAAAAAGTTCTCTTAATTCTTGGTCGTCCACACTAAATGGTAGACTTGCTACGAAAATGTTCATTGTATTATAAATAGTAATTTTTGGAACAATGTGCTATGGCAAAAGCATTAGAAAATTTAAAAGTGAAGCCATTTTTGTGTTCCTTTATTGTATGATGCAAATATATCTAAAATTATAGGTTACTTCTTTATTTATTTTAACAATCTAAAACCTTAATATTGCACCCTTTAGCATAATAATAGCAAAGTATGATTGCAGTCAGTGATTTATCCATTCGTTTTGGGAAGAGGGTTTTGTTCGATGAAGTAAACCTAAAATTTAATACCAATAATTGCTATGGTATTATCGGTGCTAATGGTGCTGGTAAATCAACTTTTTTAAAAGTACTTACAGGGGACATGGAATCAACATCTGGTCATGTTTCAATTGAGAAAGGTAAGCGAATGGCTGTTTTGAGCCAAGATCACTTTGCATATGACGAACACCCTGTATTGCACACTGTCATGATGGGGCATAAAGAGATGTACGATATTATGCTCGAAAAGGATGAGCTTTATGCTAAACCTGATTTTTCAGAGGAGGATGGAATAAAAGCTTCTGAATTAGAAGAGAAATTTGCAGAAATGAACGGTTGGATGGCTGAAAGTGAGGCCGGAGAATTATTAGGTGGTTTAGGTATTCCTACAGAGAAGCATAACATGTTGATGAAGGACCTGAGTAACAATGAAAAGGTTCGTGTACTCATTGCTCAAACTTTGTTTGGTAGTCCTGACATTCTTGTAATGGATGAACCTACTAATGATTTAGATATTGAGACAGTATCATGGCTGGAGAATTTTATATTAAATTTTCCAAATCTTGTTATAGTTGTATCTCACGATAGACACTTTCTAGATTCGGTATGCACTCAAATTGTTGATATTGATTTTAATAAAATTAACCAATTTGGAGGTAACTATACATTTTGGTATGAAAGTTCTCAATTGGCTCTTCGTCAACAACAAAATCAAAACAAGAAGGCCGAAGAGCGTAAAAAAGAACTTCAAGAATTCATTGCTCGATTTAGTGCCAATGTAAAAAAATCTAAACAAGCAACTTCTCGAAAAAAAATGTTGGACAATCTTAATCTGGAAGAAATCAAACCATCTAGCAGAAAATATCCCGCCATTATTTTTGTTCAAGAACGAGAAGCTGGAGATCAAATTCTTAATGTCAAGAATCTAAGTTTAGCACCTTATTTTGAGAATATTTCATTTAACCTAACTAAAGGTGATAAAGTATTTTTATTCTCAAAGCATAGTATCATTACCTCTAAGTTTTATCAGGTTTTAAATGGTGAGATTGAACCTGATCGTGGAGAAATAGAGTGGGGAATTACCATCAATCAAGCATACTTGCCTAATCATAATGATGAGTATTTTAAGTCAACGCTAAGTTTAGTAGATTGGTTACGTCAGTATTCTGAAGAAAAGGATGAAACATTCATTCGTGGATTTTTAGGAAAAATGTTATTCAG
Source organism: uncultured Bacteroidota bacterium (assembly GCA_913043145.1). Classification (GTDB taxonomy): domain Bacteria; phylum Bacteroidota; class Bacteroidia; order NS11-12g; family UBA9320; genus UBA9320. The sequence goes on along the minus strand of CAJWLP010000010.1, from coordinate 25,535 downwards.
TGGGGAAGAAGCATTAAAACAATGTAATGTACTAAGTGGTGGTGAAAAGGTACGTTGCATGATATCAAAGCTTATGTTGTCCAATCCTAATTTCTTAATGTTGGATGAACCACTAAACCACTTAGATCTAGAATCAATCACCGCTTTTAATAATAGTTTAAAAGATTACAAAGGAACTGCGATGTTTACATCACATGATCATCAATTCATTCAGTCCATTGCTAATCGAATAATAGAAATTAGCCCTAATGGCACAGTTGATAAAAAGACAGATTATGACTCTTACAGAGAAGATGACGATTTAAAAATAAGACGTTCAGAATTATATAAAGATCTTAAATTAGACGCTTAAATATTAATAAAACAAAGTAATAATATGAATAAATTAATAATTTTTGGTATTGCATTAACCTTAGTTGCCTGCCAAACACAAGAAACAATTGATACCTCCCTTGATACCGAGCTATCCACTCAATTGGATAGCGTAAGTTATTTATTGGGGTACAACTATGCAAAAGGTTTAAAAAGTAACACGGGACAAACTGAACTTGACAGGACCTCATTTTTAACTGCAATACAGCGAGTATTTGATGGAAAAGAATCCGAAATCAGTGATGAGTTAGCTAGTGATTTTATGAACACCTACTTCAAAAAATTAAAGCAAGAACAAAGTGCTGTTGTACGTAAGGAGGGTGATGAATTTTTAGCTGAAAACATGACCAAAGAAGGAGTAGAAGTAACAGAATCAGGTTTGCAGTATAAAGTCATAACTAAAGGTTCTGGTGAAATTCCAACTGAGGGTGATAAAGTAAAGGTACATTACACGGGTAAGTTGATTAACGGATCGGTATTTGATAGTTCAATTGAACGCGGCACACCTGCAGAATTTGCTACTAATCAGGTTATCAAAGGGTGGACTGAGGCCTTAATGATGATGAACGTTGGTTCAAAATGGGAGTTAGTAATTCCTGCTGACTTAGCATATGGTGATCGAGGAACAGGACCTATCCCAGCTGGTTCTACTTTATTATTTGAAGTAGAACTTTTAGAAATTATTAAATAAAATTATTTCATTTGAATTTACTTTTATTAAGTAATAGTACTAATTACGGTGAACCATACATGCAATGGTGCTCTAGTACAATTACCTCTTTTGTTAAAGATCATTCATCTATTATATTTATTCCGTATGCAGGTGTTGGTTTTACATATGATGAGTATACTCAAAAAGTAAATTATGCATTATCATCTTTTGATGTTAAGGTTTCCAACCTAGATAATTTTGATGATAAAGCAAAAGCTCTTAAAGATTCTAGTGCAATATTTGTAGGAGGGGGGAACACCTTTCACTTACTCAAAATGCTTCAACAATTTGATCTTTTAGAAACCATTCAAAAAGTAGTTGCCAATGGGAAACCCTATGTAGGATGGAGTGCTGGTTCTAATATTGCTTCACCCACCATAAGAACTACGAATGATATGCCAATCGTTGAACCTAAAAGTTTTCAATCATTAAGTCTTGTTCCTTTTCAAATTAATCCGCATTACACTGAAAAATCTATTCCAAATCATGGAGGTGAATCTAGATTACAAAGACTTAGAGAGTTTCTTGCTGCTAATCCCCATCAGAAAGTAATTGCTTTACCTGAATCGTCCTACCTGGTTTGCAATGGAAATCAATTAATATATAATGGCAGATTCGATGGTAAGGTAATTACTAGCAGTGGAATTAAAGCCATAAATGATCAGTCGAATGTCATCTTTTGATACTTTACAGATATTATCCTTTTTGAAATTTTGGCTGATAAAATTTGTTTGTAAATTTGTTAATATTATTTAATAATAAAATGAAAAATATAACTTTAGTACTATTACTTATTAGTGCAGCGGCACTGACATTAACTACAGGTTGTGGAGATGATACAACCACTACTCAACCTAATGATAATAATCAAGATTCTACACCAACAGTAACTATAGAAAATCAAATTCAGATTGGTTTAGAATTATTTAAACTCAATGAAGAAGTTGATCGAACCTTTGGTGAATATATCACCCGTGACGAAAACACTTACATAAGTGTTTTTGGAAATGATCAAAATTTTGGAGATGCTAGTTTTAATATCACCTTTCCAGGTAAAACCACAGGAACGTTTGTAACAGAGGTTGGTAGTTCAGATGTTGATTTCCAAGCAGGTGCAGGGGAAGATGGTACTATCAGACGCGAAGAATATAGTGCATCAGGAAGTACTGTAACAATTGTTGTAACGGAATATGGTGCCATTGGTGAACACATCAAAGGAACTTTTTCAGGCATTGTTAAGAATGGTAAGACAGGTCAAAGTGTAAACATCTCGAGAGGTAAATTTGACGTTATTCGAAGAGATGACCAATAGTTCTAAAGTCTAAAGAAAATATAGAGGGGAATGATTATTCATTCCCTTTTTTTAGTTAAATAATTTTCAATGACATTATGTTAATACCAAAATGAGCATTGGGTATGTTATTAATAAACCAGAAAAAAATACGTAAAATATCGAAAGTAAAAGAGGTCGGAACCGGATTCGAACCGGTGTAAAAGGTTTTGCAGACCTCTGCCTAGCCACTCGGCCATCCGACCTTCTTAAAAGGAATGCAAATTTAAAATTTATGTTATGTATTCCTAATAATAAATTTTGTTTAATGGGTAAGTTTAGTGTGGCATTGTTTGTTAATTTTGGACTTCAAAGATTTAACTGGTGGAAAGCAACATTCAATTCGAAAAACTATATAAGAGATTCCAACCATCTCTTGTAAATTATGCTATCTACCTTACAAGAAGTTCTGAAGATTCAATTGAATTAGTTAATGATGTTTTTTTGTCAGTTTGGAATAAAAGAAATCGACTAAAATTAGATAGTAGTTTGAAAACCTACCTCTATGCCGCTGTTAAAAATCGATGTATCAATCACATAAAAAAACACAAATTAGTGATTGTATTCAGTGAACAACTTGATATGTTGAGTGATTTTAAGGCAGATCAGTCACTTTTAGAAAAAGAACAACATATAATTATTCAACAAATAATGAATGGTTTACCTTCTAAATGTAAGCAAGTGTTTGCTATGAGTCGAATAGATCAGCTTTCGAATAAAGAAATAGCATCACTTTTAGATATATCAATTAAGACGGTTGAAGCTCAAATTACCAAAGCATTAAAAATATTTAAAAAAAAATTAAGATATGAATAAGGGTTGGTCAATAAATCAATGTATTAATATGTATAAAAGAATTATAATTATGATTTGGGAATCAAATATACTCTTGAAATTTTTGTTTGGTAAATGTACAAGAAAAGAAGCTGACGACGTAAATGCATGGCTTAATGAGAGTAAACACAACCAACGTACGCTCTCACACCTTAAATCTACAGTAAATAACTACCTCTAAATATTAATGTCACCGGATTTAGAACATAGAATTATTCAATACTTGACAAATAGCATGTCCTCTGAGGATCGTGCTTTATTTCTTCAAGATATGGATGCAAATGTTCAGTTGAGGCGAGCATTTGATGTTTATAAATCAATTTGGGAAGCTACAAATTCACTTAGCTATGAATCTGAAAATATTGATTATACTTGGAAAAGTTTTGAGTCTAAAATTACAATTAAACCACGTTACTATCTAACGAAATCTAGTTATGTTAACCTGGCTGCAAGTATAATAATTGCTATAGTCACGATTGTAAGTTGGAATTTTATATCGAAGAAGTCACATTACAAAACATCCCAATATGCTGAAAATTATATACTTGAAGATAATAGTCAAGTAATCTTAAATCCAAATTCCATGCTAATTCTATCAAATAACTTTAACTCATCAAATCGTGAAGTTACACTTTCAGGTGAAGCTTTTTTTGATGTATTCGAATCCAATAAAAAATTCGTCGTACATACAACTATTGGTGATATTGTCGTTCACGGTACTCAATTTAAAGTTTCTGTTAATGAAGATAATCAATCTGTTCTTGTCGAACTTTTTGATGGTCATCTATCCTATATCCAAAATAATCAAGAATATTACCTCAAATCAGGAGATTTACTTACTTCATCATTAGATGAAATTTCTCGAACAACCTCAAAAATTTCAATTACTAATGATGGTTATGTTATATGTAAAAATTCAACTCTTGCTGATATTTTAGCTCAAATTAAACTTATTTATGATGTAAATCATCACATCAAACCCAGACTATTGAAAGATGTTTATTCAGTATCTCTACCTAAAAATGATCTCAAAAATTGCATCAAAATATTAAACAAAATCTCTGGCAACAATTTTGCTTTAATTAACAATTCCATTGTTTTGAAGTAATCAATTTACGACTTTCGTAGTCGTTGCAAAAAATTGGTTTTATCATATTATTTTTAATCGCTTTATCATCTAATGCTCAGACATTTGAATATGATAAAAGAGTTACCTTAAGTTTTTCTGGTTATTTATTAGAATGTATAGATTCAATTGAAAATCAAACCAATGTCCATTTTAACTACAAAATTCAAAACCTTGTTGACAAGCATATAACTTTGAAATGCTTAAATGAACCCTTACGTAATATTCTTATAATCATTGAAGATTCATGTGGTTTATCCCATGATAGATTAGATGATAAAATAATCAACTTATTCCCTTACAGAGAATTTGTTATATCTGGAAGTATTATCGATGTCAATTCATCTGAGAGAGTATCCAATGCTGTTATTAAATTAAATAATAACATGTATGTTGTTTCTGACCAAATGGGTATGTTTCAATTATCTGTTCCAAATAGAGAGGTATCTATTGATGTATATCACCCGGGTTATCAAATAAGTAATAATCGAGTGAGAGTAAACCAAAATCAGTACTTGTATATTAGGCTAAAGCCGGTAACTAATCTTGAAACAGTTGAAATCACGATTAAAGATAGTTTAGTTCAAGATTTCAAGGATTATGATCAAATAAATTCGATGCATTTACAAATACCTAGTTTAAATGGTAAGATTGATGCACTTAATTCGATTAAATTAATTCCTGGTATTCAAAATGTCTCATATGGTCAACAAGGTCTATCTGTCAGAGGTGGTGGACCAGATCAAAATTTTATTTTAGTCGATGGGATTCCAGTTTATAATACCTTTCACCTAATGGGTTTATATTCTATATTTAATACGCCTATAGTTAACAACATTAGAGTATACAAGGACGTTTTCCCATCAAAATATAGTAATCGATTAAGTAGTATTGTTGATATTGGATTAAATAATGGAAATAAAAATAAGACAGAATTATTTCTTGATTTAGGACTTTTATCAAGTGCTGTAGCTGTAAATGGACCTATTGTTAAAAATAAATTAAGCTACTCATTTAGTGCAAGAAGGACCTACTTAGATTTGTTGATTCGTCCTTTACAAAACATTGAAGATCGATCAAATGCTATAAAAAATAAATCCTATTTATGGTCTCTTGATCTTTTTGGGAAAATTCACTATCAGATTAATGAACACAATCAGTTGAGTTTTACCAGTTATTATGGTGGTGATCAATTAAATTTTACATCGAAGCTTAATGTAAATTCTCCTAATCAATTTACAGAAAAAACTGAAGGAGCTTTGGGATGGAGGAATACTTTATTGGGGATGAAGTGGAATTCTAAGCTTACTTCAAGAGTTCTTTTAACTACTGAGGCATCAATTAGTTCATATACTTTAAATTTCACAGATGAATATAGTTTAGATGAAGATAATAATTATTCAAGTAATTCATCTAATTACAAAAGCGGAATTCGAGAAATACACTCATCGATGGATGCTAATGTTTTTTTAAATGATAGAAATCTTGCTAAAATAGGATTTGGTATCGCTAATTATAATTTCTTACCATATGAACGGACATATAAAGTAACAGATAATGACTATGCATCATCTATTTTCTATGATACAGATACTATTGTGAAAAGTTCATCTTTTGATTCTTACGAATATTTTTCTTTCATTGAGAATAAGACTTATTTCAGAAGTGGATATGTAAATTATGGTATTCGGCTGACTCAGTATTCAAACCAAACAAACGATTTTATATATTTTCAGCCCAAGTTATTTTCACTCTTTAATTTAACTAAAAAATCGCAATTAAGGATAGGTTATTCTATTACTAATCAGTTTATCCAATTGATTCCTAATAATAATTTAGGACTGCCAATAGACATCTGGTTTCCTGTTTCTAATGCACTTAAGCCAATTAGTGCAAATCAATTTATTTGCAAGTTGGCTCATAATTACTCTCATGGTAATTTTAGTATAGGATTTTTTGATAAGCGATTTAGGCATATTGCAGAGTATAATTTGAACACCCCAAATCTCTACAGTCAAAATTGGGAGGCTAACATCAATCAAGGTATTGGGAGTTCCTATGGATTAGAATCTAACTTTGATATGAAATTTGATAAACTTTCATTGAATTTAGCCTATACTTATTGTAGATCTAATAGAACCATTGAAAATATAAATAATGGTGAATTATATTATTCAAAATTTGATAGGCCCCATGATTTTTCAATTTGGACATCTCATTCATTTTCTGATAATAAAAAATTAATGATTTCCTTCAACTACATTAGTGGAAACCCTATTACTCTTCCTGTTGGAAGGTATGTTACTTTCATTAACGATGAGCCTGTTATATTGGAAGACTTTGATCAAATAAATAATTTTAGACTCCCGGCTATCCATCACCTTGATATTTCGTATGCTATTGAGAAACAACATAAAAAGTTCAAATCAACACTAGTTTTTGGTGTCTATAATATTTATAATCGCTTTAATCCATTTATGGCTTTCATCGGTTTAGATGAATCTTCTGATCCCGTATTGAAAATTAGATCTTTAATGCCCATCTTACCAATAGCAAAATATTCCATTAAAATATGATAAAATATTTGGCAGTATTTATATCTATTATTTTGGTGTCTTGTGACAAACAGATACCATACGATGATGTCAATTTTAAACCAAAGCTTGTTTTGAATGCCTTTAACACCCCTGATAGTTTATTAAAGTTAAAACTTGATAAGTCATTTAAGCTTTTAGGTAGTCCATTGACTCAAAAGCTGAATGAAGCAGTTAATATTCAATTATTTAAAGATTCTATACGTATTATTGATGATGATTTTTGGATAGATGAAGGTGAAGTTATTTTACCTTACACAGTAGAAGAAGGAGGTTTGTACCAGATTAATGCTCATGTGATTGATTATCCAAGCATTCAATCTACTGATAGAGTGCCTATGGATAATGTAAAATTAACTATAGATTCTATATCAACTGGAACTGTTTTTTACCACTTAGATATAACTATTAATGATCCATCTATGGATAATTTTTATGTTCTAGACCTAAGTGTTATTGGAGAACAATCTCTCCTCAATGATTCTATAATTAAGCATTATCCAATAAGATTTTCAAGTAAGGATAAGATATTCTCATCAACAATTCAGACTACAACAGAACCCACTAATAGAGTCATTTTTAATGACGAATTGTTTAACGGATTAGATAAAAAAATAGGACTGAGAATACAAAAAGATAGTTTAGCTCATTCGCGTTTCAGACCTAAAACAATTCATGTTCGATTAAAGTCAGTATCTGAGTCAATGTACAACTACTATTTAATGCTTATTCAAAATAATCATGTATTTGGAGGACCATTATATTTTGAAGGGCAAATAGAAGGAAATATAAATGGTGGCTTAGGTGGGTTTTATTTCTATAACCAGTATACGGATTCAATTCCATTTAATCCTTAATCATATTTTTCAATAAACGTTATCCCATAATTTTCCAATTCTTTGAGTATTGGTTGGTAAAATTCGGGATGTGTTGGTAATATACATCCAGTTTGTGATATTTTTTTTGTTAAAATCAATTTACATGCAATAGCTAGAGGCATACCTACTGTTTTAGCCATAGCTGTATATTTTCTATTTTCACCTTCACAAACTAGACTACTTTGTACATTTTTGTATTTACCATCTTTTGTAAAGTATTTTACTTTATGCCACATTACAATCATATCTCTATCATCATTTTTAAGGCTCCATTTTTTTTCTAAAATATGCTGTAATATTTGAGCAGGAGATGCGTCATCTATAGTTATTTTTTCATTTGAAAATATACCTGTGCTTTCGATTTTTTCCCATAAATAAATATCGTCTTGGTTAATATTAAGATAGGATTTAAATTTTAATTCAATACTATCTGATGGATGGTAGGGTAGAAAGGTGTTTATAAAGTCTCGGTGTGATAGTCCTTTTGAAAAGGGTAGTTTATAGGAATTATCAGTAGCTCCTAATTGAACAAAGCAATTCCAAGCTTTTGAGAAGCCAGGTCTTCTAAATGTACCTCTATACATTGTTTTGACATCATTGAGCCCGTAAGTCTGTCTGTATTTTAAACTATCTCTATTAGCATATCCTTCAAATTTTCCATAACCGTCAATTTCAACTATTTCTGTTCTTCTAAAAACTTTTTGATAGGGGATGTATTTATACCTTCCATTATGAATAAATTTCACAGCTCCACCTGTACCAGCTAAAATTACATTTCTGGGGTTCCAAGTGAATTTATATCTCCAAGGATTATCTTCACATTCCGGTGCGATTAAACCACCTGTAAAGCTCTCAAATTCAGTTATTTTTCCGCCATTTTCTCGAATTTTATCAATTAATTTCATTGCTGATAAGTGGTCTATCCCTGGATCTAAACCACATTCATTCAAGAAAAGTAATTTTTTTGTTTTAGCAATTTTGTCTAATTCTTTTATTTCTGGGGAAAGATAAGATGCAGTAGCAAGGTGAGTATTGTGATTAATGCACTTTTTTGCAATGCTAAGATGTAAGCTAGCAGGCAACATACTAATTGCAAGATCTGCTTCTTTTATTAGATCATTTAGTATAATCTCATCTTGAATATCAAAAAGAATAGTTTTGGTGTTTTTGGAGATTACCCTTTTTTTTAGGTTATCTGGCTCTTTATCAGCAACGGTAATCACCCAATTATGAGCAGAAGCATTTTCTTCAAGATATTTAATTAAATAAGTGGATGATAATCCAGCTCCAAAAATGACTACTTTCATGATATAATGATTGATTTCAAACCTACATTTTTTTTCAGATTATTAATCTACTAATCAAAATATGTGGATATTGCGACTAAAATTGGTTAATTATGGAAAAATTAGTAAGGATTGAGGAATTATCTTTTGACTCTCTAGATTCAAATAAGATAGCCTTATTAAAACAAGCAAAACAAGCAAAGGATAGTTCGTATGCACCTTTTTCTGAATTTTATGTTGGATGTTCAGTGCTTCATGAAAATGGACACATCGGTTTAGGTAGTAATCAAGAAAATGCCTCATTTCCATCTGGCCTTTGTGCTGAACGTGTTGCTTTGTTTGAAAGTTCTAAGAATTTAGAAGACAATAAGGTTAAGGAAATTGCAATTTATGCAGAGTCAAACAAGTACGAGGTTCCTAGAGTTTTAGTTCCATGTGCAGGTTGTCTTCAAGTAATTTCAGACATCCAAGTAAGGCAAAAATCACCTATTAAGGTTTACATGTGGGATGGAGGAGAAGAAGTGTTTTGTGCAAGTGATGTCAGTCAATTCTTACCTTTTCATTTTGAACTAAATAAAAAGTAAACTTAGAATTGTCCAAAAATGTCAATTAGGACTTTTTCTCGATATTCAAAAATAGATTTAAGCTTATTTTTAATAAATATACGATGAGCAATACTACCTATGATTCCGAATGGTAGTTTGTAGTTTACTTCGTCAGTCATTTTTACTCCTCCTTCAATTTCTGAAAAATGGTGTCTGTGATGCCACAATGAATAAGGGCCGAATCGTTGTTCGTCAATAAAATATTCATGGTTTTTCACGGTGGTTATTTCGGTCATCCAATTAATTTTAATACCAAATAATGGACTGACTTTGTAGGTAATAATTTGCCCTTCAAACATTGTCTCTGACGGTTTATTAGTGATTGTAAAACCCATATGCTTTGGGGTGATTTTACTCAAGTTTTTAGGTGATGAAAAGAAATCCCATGCTTCATGCATAGAAATTGGTAACTTTTGTTCTGTTTTAAGGCTATAATAGGACACACTTTAAAAACGTAATTTTAAGGTTTAAGTTTTCTATTACCTGAGATAAGATTGAATATTGTTAGTAAATAGCTAGGCAAATTATACATTTGCCTAAAACCAAATTAAACCATGAAATTACTAGTAGATAAAACAGCATTAATTACAGGAGCAAGCAGGGGAATTGGAAAAGCAATTGCAGAAAAATATGCCGAAAATGGATGTAACATAGCTTTTAGTTTTGCTAAATCCGTTGAAAAAGCCAATGCTTTGGAGTCAGAGTTGTCCTCAAAATATAACGTTAAAGTAAAAGGATTTCAGAGTAATGCTGCAGATTTTGAATCATCACAAGCACTTGTTGATTCAGTAGTTGATGAATTTGGGAAGATAGATATTCTAATTAATAACGCTGGAATAACTAGAGATAATCTTTTAATGCGTATGTCAGAAGAACAATGGGATGAGATCATGAATGTCAATTTAAAATCTGTTTTCAATTTAACCAAGGCAAGTCTAAGGACATTTCTCAAGCAAAAACAGGGAAGTATCATTAATATGAGTAGTGTTGTTGGTGTGATGGGTAATGCAGGGCAAAGTAACTATGCTGCATCAAAAGCAGGTATTGTTGGATTCAGTAAATCGATTGCCAAAGAGCTGGGTAGTAGGAGTGTTAGATGTAATGTGATAGCACCTGGTTTTATTGAGACAGAAATGACTGCAGAGTTGGGTGATGATGCATTAAAAAAATGGACGGATGGTATTCCCCTAAAAAGAGGTGGTCATCCCGATGATGTCGCAAATGCTTGTATTTATTTAGGTAGTGATATGTCAACTTATGTTACTGGTCAAGTCCTAAGTGTTTGTGGTGGAATGTTAGTGTAAACTACAAATAAAATTATGCCATTGGATCAAATTGATGTAGACGAATTCGAAGATCAAATGACTTTCTTAGAGCATTTAGAAGCTCTTCGTTGGCATCTAATTCGGGGAATAATAGCTATTGTCTTAGGTGCAGTTTTTTCCTTTATCAATGGTAAGTATATTTTTGATTCCATTCTATTGGGATCGACCAAAAATGACTTCTGGACTTATCGAACGTTGTGCGATCTAAGTCACTTTATATATGATACTGACAGAATATGCATTGAAGTTATGGGTTTTAAACTTCAAGCATTGGACATACAAGAGCAATTTTATCAGCATTTTATGATTGCGATTATTGGAGGTTTAATTATTGCAATGCCATATCTTTTGTATGAAATTTATCGTTTTATAAAGCCAGCATTAAAAAACTCTGAAAAAAAATATTCATCACTAGTTATTGGTTTTTCATCCCTTTTATTCTTTGCTGGAGTACTCTTTGGCTATTATATACTTTCACCAATATCTGTTAATTTTTTAGCAAATTATAGTCTTAGTGATAGTATAGAACGAAATTTCAAGGTGAGTTCAGTTATCAATTTCATCAGCCTTTTAACTCTTGGTGCTGGTATAATATTTGAGCTACCTATAGTTGTTTATTTTTTATCTAAGATTGGATTACTTACTGCAGAAACCATGAAAAGATATAGACGAATTGCAATAATTGTAATTCTAATTATTTCAGCAATTATTACTCCTCCTGATGTGATGAGCCAAATTATTTTAACTTTTCCGATTCTTATTTTATACGAAATTGGAATTTTTATAGCTCGAAAGGTATCACCTAAAGTACCCATTGAAACACCATAACCCCCTTAAAAAATGAATAAAATTAAAGTCTCTATTGGAAACGATCACGCTGGCACTTCTTTAAAAAAACATATTATTGATCATTACAAGCAAAATTTTGATTTTATAAATCACGGTACAGATCAGGAAGGTTCTGTTGATTATCCTGATTTTGTTCATCCAGTAGCAAATGATGTTGAAAATAAAGCATCAACGTTTGGTATTTTAATCTGTGGTAGTGCTAATGGTGTTTGTATGACAGCTAATAAGCACCAGGGAATACGAGCTGGATTAGCTTGGAATAATGAAGTGGCAGCATTAATAAAACAACATAACAATGCCAATATTATATGTATTCCTGCACGATTTCTTGATCTTTCAGATGCCATTCAAATAATAGATACGTATATCAATGAGGAATTTGAAGGTGGCAGACATCAGAGAAGAGTGGATAAAATTCCTTGTTAGTTTTAACCCCTAACTATTAAACCATCTTTAAGAATGGGCACAATATTGGTAGTGTCTAACTTACAGCAGTATTCAATATCCTTAATGACTCCTTTTTTTTCTAATCTTTGAAAGTGATTTGACTTTTGAAGTGTTTTAAATAAATCTTTACCAGACATTTCAAAGGCATCCATACAAAGTAATGTTGAGTCATCTAGGTGTGTATTTGTTAATTTCTTTGCTAATGCTCCAGCGAAAAGGCTATCTTCTAGATTTACCTTATTTTTCCAACCGGCACAAAATAATACAACATCTTTGTTTTTATTTTTTAAATAATTAGCTACAGCTGATAGGTTTAAAAATGAACCAATAATAACATCGCTAGCATTTGAAGACATTTCAACGCATCTTGTTCCATTAGTCGTTGTAAGTACAATAGTTTTATCCTTAACTAGATTTTTTTTGTAGTGAAAAGGAGAATTGCCAAAATCAAAACCAGATATTGTTTCACCATTTCTTTCTCCGCCAATTAAATAATCCTTGTTCTTATATTTTGATGCATTGGCTTCATCAACAACAGCTATTAAAGCTTCGGCACCATGATCTATAATTGTAGTAATTGTAGATGAAGCACGAAGTATATCGATTACAACGACTATTTTTTTCTCAATTGAATCTATATTTTTGAAGAGTAGGGGGGATAAAATGGTTTCAATTCTCATAGTGCGTCATGAAATTTTGATTCAATGGTGTGTGTTACTTTTTCTAGGATTCTAAGTGCGGTCTCTGACATAGTGTTAGTCTTTTCATCGAGTAAAGGATTTATTTCTGTTATTTCAAAACAGCATAACTTATGACTTTTGCAGAGTTCAGTTAATAATTCGGTTGTCTCTTTTTCAGAAAATCCATTTTCTACTGGTGTTCCTGTTCCATGCGATACTAGTTTACAATCCATACTATCTACATCAAATGAAACATATATTATATCGCAGTTTTCTAAATGATTAAGTGCATCATTTGCTGATTGAATTGCACCGTCCTTTCTTACTTGTTCTACCTTAATTGTTTTAATATTATGATTATTGATAATATAATCTTCTTCTTTTTCAGTATCTCTTAATCCAATAATCACAACATCATCAGTTAAAATTTTAGGATAGATACTAGCATTATTTTTAAGAGCATTCCATGATTCAACTGTTTCATCTGAAATTTCATTTCTTTTACAATCATAATTATCAATTCCAAGTGATACCGCCAGCGGCATGCCATGAATATTGCCCGAAGGAGATGTATAAGGAGAATGTAGGTCTGCATGAGCATCTACCCAGATAACACCCAATCTTTTGTGAGGAAAGGCATTTTTTATTCCTGCAATGGTACCTCCAGCTGATGAATGGTCTCCAGCAAGGACTATAGGGAAATTACCAGCCTTGTAAACATCATCTAATTTCAAACAAAAATCATCATATAATCGTGACATTGATTGCAGGCGTTTTGAATTGTCATATTCTAATGAGTCTTGATTTATAATTAAGTGATTTTCATTAATAATATCAATTGAAGGGTGTTTCGAAAAAAAATTATTATTATTATTAATAGCAGTGAATTTAAGAGCATCGACTCCTAAACTAGCTCCGCTTGTTCCAGCACCAATTTCTGATTTTGAATTAATTATTATGGTATTACTCATTAAATTAATATGTGTAAATGATACGAAACAAAGCTATAAATATAAAGCGACAATTAACCTTTTTTGATTTTTTCAATTAAAGGACGTTTAATATTATCAGGTACAATAAAGGCATTAGGGAAAAACTCTCTTATTTGCTTTAGTGTGGCTAAGGCATCTATTTCTCTGTAGAAATTCCCAACTCTTAATTTCCAATAAGGTTGCTGATATATAGTATATGTTTCTTTACTTTCAGGGTAATAGTTTGTATATTTTATTTTGATATTTTCAACAAACGATCGATCTGTATTAAAAGCAAGTTGGATTCTGAAGCCAGATATCTTTGTTGTGTCAACAGAGGCATTTTTAATGATTAGTTGTTGATCTATCTTTAGATTATTTACTATAGTGACTTGCCCATAAGATAAATTCATAAACAAGCAAAAAACTAAAGAAGCTAGGTACTTAACTATTTTTACCATGGCACTTTTTATACTTCTTACCACTTCCACAAGGACAATTATCATTTCTACCGACTTTTTGTTCACCTCTAACTGGTACTGGGGTCTCTTTTTGCTTATCTTGATCTTTCTGTCCATTATTCTGATTAACAATAGCTTCAGAAGCTCTACTGGTCTTTAGTGAACGATTTTCTGGTCGCTTTATTTCCTTTGCCTCTCTCACATCTTTTGAATCTTGTGTAGCAATATCTCCTTTAAACAAGATAGACGTGATTTCAGCATTTAAACTACTTATCATACTCTGAAAAAGGTTAAATGATTCCAACTTATAAATAAGTAAAGGATCTTTTTGTTCAATAGAGGCATTATTAGCAGATTGTTTGAGATCGTCTAATTCGCGAAGATGATCTTTCCAATTTTCATCAATGCTTGCTAATGCAACATATCTTTCAAATGCATTAATTATTTCGCCTCCATTTGTTTCAATGGCTTTTTGAAGATTTATTGATACATTCAGTGATTTTTTTCCATCAGAAAATGGAACTAATATATTTTTAACTTCTTCGCCTCTTTCATTATTTATTTTATTAAATACAACAAGTGCTCGTTCTTTTATAGACTGGTTCTTTCGATCATAAGCGTTCAATAGTTGATCAAATATATTTTGAGTAAGAACATTGGGTTTGGTTTCATTGAAATCATCCTCATTTATCTGCAGATCAAATGCAAGATGTCTTAATGTTTCTGATTTAAGACCATGATAGTCATTTAAATCTTTGTACTCATTTACATTTTCCTCTACCCAATCATATAGAGCATTGTTAATATCTAACGATAACCTATCCCCATACAGAGCATTTTTTCTACGAGTATATATAACCACTCGTTGTTTATTCATTACATCATCATATTCAAGCAATCTTTTACGAATACCGAAGTTATTTTGTTCAACCTTTTTTTGTGAACGTTCTATTGTTTTAGATATCATGGAGTGTTGAATAACTTCTCCTTCTTCGTATCCAAAACGATCCATCACTTTGGAAACTCTATCAGAACCAAATAGACGCATTAAATTATCTTCAAGTGAAACAAAAAATTGTGATGAACCTGGATCACCCTGTCTTCCTGCTCTACCTCTTAATTGTCTGTCAACACGTCTGCTGTCATGTCTTTCTGTACCAATTATGGCTAAACCACCTGCATCTTTTACTCCTTTACCTAGTTTAATGTCCGTGCCACGACCAGCCATATTTGTAGCTAGAGTTACTGATCCTGGTTGCCCAGCTTCTGCTACAATATCAGCTTCTCTTTGGTGTTGTTTAGCATTAAGCACATTGTGTTTAATTTTTCGCATGTTCAACATTCTACTCAAGAGCTCAGATATTTCAACAGAAGTAGTACCTACAAGAACAGGCCTACCTTCTTTCTGAAGGGAGACAATTTCCTCAGCTACAGCATTAAATTTTTCTCTAACAGTTTTATAGACTAAATCTTCTCGATCATCACGTGCAATAGGTCTGTTTGTTGGAATAACTACAACATCTAGTTTGTATATCTCCCATAGTTCCCCAGCTTCAGTTTCTGCTGTTCCAGTCATACCACTTAATTTGTGATACATTCTGAAAAAATTTTGAAGAGTTATTGTAGCAAAAGTTTGTGTAGCTGCTTCAACTTTAACATTCTCTTTAGCCTCGATTGCTTGATGAAGACCATCTGAGTATCTTCGACCATCCATCACACGTCCAGTTTGCTCATCGACTATTTTAACCTTACCATCTTGGATGATATACTCAACATCTTTTTCAAACATTGCATATGCTTTTAAGAGTTGATTAATGCTATGAACACGTTCAGATTTTACAGAAAAATCCCTCATGAGTTCATCTTTTTTCTGTTGCTTTTCTTTATCTGAAAGTGCTGATTTTTCTAATTCAGCAATTGATGATCCAACATCTGGAAGTATAAAGAAATCTTTGTCTCCACTATTTTCTGAAATTAAATCGATCCCTTTATCAGTTAGCTCTACTTGATTATTTTTTTCATCTATCGTAAAATATAATTCCTCATCAACAATGTGCATTTCCTTTTGTTGATCCTGGAGGTAATAGTTTTCAGATTTAGTCATAATAGCCTTAATTCCTTGTTCACCTAAAAACTTAATCAATGGTTTATTTTTTGGAAAACCTCGATAGTTTCTATAGAGTAGGAGACCACCTTCTTTTTCATTTGTTTTTCCATCTTTTATCAATTTTTTAGCATCAGATAAGGCTGTATTTAAGTATCGTTTTTGAGCATCAACTACTTTTTGAATCTTTGGTTTTAACTCATTAAATTCATGAATATCACCCTTAGGTGTGGGACCACTAATGATGAGTGGTGTCCTTGCATCGTCAATAAGTACTGAATCTACCTCATCAATCATAGCAAAATGATGTTTCTGCTGAACTTGCTCATCTGGACTGTGAGCCATGTTGTCTCTTAAGTAATCAAATCCAAACTCATTGTTTGTTCCATAAGTAATATCAGCTAAATAAGCTTCTTTCCTCTCAGGGGAATGAGGTCTGTAGTAATCTAAACAATCAACTTTAAGACCATGGAATTGAAATATTGGAGCATTCCACTCGGTATCTCTTCTTGCGAGATAGTCATTAACTGTAACGATGTGAACTCCACGTTGTCCAAGTGCATTAAGATAGGCTGGGAGAGTAGATACTAATGTTTTGCCTTCACCAGTTTGCATCTCTGCAATTTTTCCTTGATGTAGTACAACACCACCTATGAGTTGTACATCATAGTGTATCATATTCCAGGATACTTCTTGCCCTGCAGCATCCCAAGTGGTATCATAAACAACCTCATCATTTTTTATGTTTATGTGAGGTTTTATTGCAGCTAAATCTCGATCATATTCTGTAGCACTGGCTGTTATTATATCATTTTCTGTAAATCTTCTAGCTGTTTCTTTGACTACTGCAAAGGCTTCGGGGAGTATTTGGATAAGAACTTCTTCTAGTTTTTCATCTCTTTCTTCTTCCAAACTATCAATTTGTTCGTAGGCATCCTCTCTTTTATCAATTTCATGAACAGAAGTATTATTTATCTCAGACTTTAAGTCAGCTATTTTTTTATCAATTTCTGACAAATAGTCGTTTACTTGTTTTTTAAAAGAGGTAGTTTTTTCTCTAAGCTCATCATTGGACAAGCCTTGAAGCTTACTAAATTCTGTATTTATTTTACCAACAAAAGGTTCTAAACCCTTGACATCTTTATCAGCCTTGTTGCCAAATAATTTCTGTATTCCGTTTACAAGAGAATTTATCATTCTAATATTCTTTTATTAAATGTAGTCTAAAATTATGCCATAAGACAAATAAGTCAATTCAATTTAGTACATGAATCAAATGTGTATATATTTAGCTTAAATCTTTTACTTCAAAAGTAACCATATTTATCTTTGAAGTGAATTTAACACAATGCGTATTTTAATACTTGGATCTGGGGCTAGAGAGCATGCAATTGCATGGAAATTAAAAAGTGAAATAGGAAGTGAGAATATTTATATTTCTCCAGGAAATGCAGGCACTCAGATGTGTGGAACAAATGCAAATATTGGGGTTTCAGACTTTGAATCGCTAAAATCATATTGTATAGAAAATAATATAGATACTATTTTCCCTGGTTCTGAGGAAGCAATAGCAAATGGAGTTAGAGATTATTTTGAAGCAAATGATGACACTAAACACATCTATGTATTTTCTCCAGATAAATTTGCAGGACAGCTTGAAAGTAGCAAGGCCTTTGCGAAGGAGTTTATGCAGGAATTATCTATTCCAACTGCAGCATACAAGAGTTTTACAATAAATGAATTGGAAGAAGGTTATTCTTTCTTAGAGTCACTAAAACCACCATTTGTATTGAAAGCTGATGGTTTAGCTGCAGGTAAGGGAGTACTGATATTAGATGACTTAAATCATGCTAAAAAATCATTAAATGAAATGTTAGCCAATCAAAAGTTTGGTTCAGCATCTGACAAAGTAGTCATTGAGGAGTACTTAGATGGTATTGAGTTTAGTGTTTTTGCTCTAACTGATGGAGATAATTATGTGATATTTCCAGAAGCTAAGGATTATAAACGAATTGGTGAGGGAGACACAGGCTTAAATACTGGCGGAATGGGAGCAATATCACCTGTACCTTTTTATACATCTGATGTTCATGATAAAACGATGAATCAAATTGTTATTCCTACAATTAAAGGGTTAAAGTTACAAAATCTAAATTTCAGAGGTTTTGTGTTTTTCGGTCTAATTTTAGTTGATGGAAACCCTATGGTCATTGAATATAATGCCCGTCTAGGTGACCCCGAAACTGAAGTTATTATTCCAAGATTGGATGAATCATTATCTCAAATGATTATGGATGCAAAGCGTGGCAAACTGACTTCTAAAATTGCAAAAACAGTAACAAAATATGCTGCAACTGTTTTTGCTGTATCAGGCGGATATCCAGAACATTATGAAAAAGGTAAAAAAATTGATAATTTTTCAGATTCAGATACTTTGTTCCATGCGGGAACAAAAAGAGATAATAATGGTTTAGTTACAAATGGTGGACGAGTTCTAGCAGCTACAAGCTATGGAGATTCCATGGATGAAGCTTTAAAATCCTCTTATGATACACTAACTAAAGTGAATTTTAATAGGATGTTTTATCGTAAAGATATCGGACATGATTTAAAAAAATATTAAAATGGAAGTAATTAAGAAAATTTTAAGTTATTTAACATTCAAGAAAGATACAGGCGAAGGATCTTTTATAAAATCAATGCATATTATTAATAAAATTTCAATATTGATGTTTTTGATAGCTATAATTATTATGATTATAAAGATTTCATAATCATGAATGGTATAGTTTTTGTAATTGTTATCCAAAAAGATATTAAATTATGATGATTTTATTTATTGCTATTATGGCAGCCAGTTGGTTTGTTCAAAACCGATTGAAATCAAAGTTTAGAAAATATTCCAGAACTTCAATTTCAAGTAATTTGAGTGGACGTGAAATTGCTGAAAAAATGCTTAATGATCATGGTATTTATGATGTTAAAGTTATCTCAGTAAATGGACAACTTACTGATCACTACAACCCAATTAAAAAAACTGTCAACTTAAGTGAAGGTGTATTTAATCAAAGAAATGCTGCTGCTGCTGCTGTTGCTGCTCATGAATGTGGTCATGCAGTTCAGCATGCTCGTGCATATTCTTGGCTCACATTGAGAAGTAAATTAGTACCAATAGTAAGTTTAAGTTCTAGATGGATGCAATGGATTATTCTTGCCGGTTTTGCTTTACTTGCCATGAAAGGTATTCCTGAAGTTTTATATATTGGAATTATACTCTTTGCAATCACAACACTATTTAGTTTCATCACACTACCCGTAGAATTTGATGCGAGTAACCGTGCTTTAGCGTGGATAGAAGATAAAAATATGGCATCATCCTCTGAAATTGAGGATAGTAGAGATGCTTTACGATGGGCGGCTATGACATATGTAGTTGCGGCCCTTAGCTCACTTGCAACATTACTTTATTATCTTTCACTGGTAATGGGAAGAGATTAAAATCTAATGTTATCTGTAAATCTTAAACGATTTATTCCATTTATCTCACTCCTGTTGGTTGTGATTTTCTCTTTTAGTCAATCCATCCATCTGACAATGAAAAAAGATGTTGAAGACGACTTTTTTCAAAAGTCCCAAAGTATATTACCAGTTTATAAATTTCAAAATAAAGAGATTGAACCATATTCCAAATTTGGATTAGAAATAGATCCTTCCCAATCTTGGTATTCTATTAAGAAGTTTCCTGAAATGAAAAATTGTACAGATACAGGGTATACCTATATTTATTTTTCAGGTTCTGATAATGATAAAAGGCAAGGATATATTTTAACATTAATTGGAAACTATAGAAGGTCTAGGCGAACTGTGTATTTTTATATTGATCGGAATAATGACTTAGATTTTTCAAATGATGGTCTTCCTGATAGCCTAGCCTCTTTTCAAAATGGATTTAAAATACAACTTAATAACATTAATACTAAAGATGCTAAATATTCATTTCAACTCACTCGATTCAAGTATGGCGAAAATGTTAGGTATAAGAATTTATTGACAGAACACTATCAATCCCATAGTGGTCAAAAGCAATTTACCAATATAAATTACTGTTATAGAGAACAAAGATATAATTCTGTTATATCACATTATAAACTTAAGAAAGACTCATTTACAATTGGCATTAAGGATGAAAATGTAAACGGCATATATAATGATGGATGTATAGATAAACTATATGTAGGACCATATTTAAGTCAGATTAATTCAGATAAATTATTTTTAATAAAACCAGTCATCACAGATAATACTTTTGAGTGGGGAGGTAAAATTTATAGAATTCAGAGTATAGAGAGTAACGGTAATTATTTAAATGTTTCTCAGGACACACAATTATCAACTATAAAAAAACTAAAGGTGAGTAAAAAATCTCCTAATTTTACTTATTACAATGTTTTTAATGTTGAACAAAGTCTAAACAAATTCAATAAACAACAGGTTTATCTATTCTTTTGGGACAAGAAGTCCTTATCGTCTGAAGATGCTTTGTATCTATCCAAACTCAATGAGGAATATGGTGAACGATTAAAGTTAATCACTCTTAATCATGGTGATAAACCTAAACAAGTTAAAATCAGTTTTTATTATGATAACATAAAATGGCCTGTGGGTTTCAGCAATTCTGATATAGCTGAAAAATATTTTCTTGAAAACGTTCCGAGAGGATATTATTTAGATAAACATCGTAAATTGATAGATGACCAAATTACACCAAAAGAAATGTATGAACTTATGAATAATGGACTAGATTCGTAGTTATGTCCTTATCCCTTATTATAACTATTCTTTTAGCTATTTTAACATTTTTTGTTTTGTGGTATTTGACTAAGTTTTTTTTAAGAGTTTTTATTATACTGCTTTTATTGATAGCCGGATTTAGTTACATGTATATAAATAATATCGGCCCATTTAAAAATGAATTAATGGACATAAATATACTCAAGGAAAAATATTGCAAAAACAAAAAAGAGGAGGATATCTGTGATTGTGTTGTTCAAATTATTGAAACTAAAGCTGATAGTACTTTTTCCAATAATTCAGATAAACAATTTCTAATCCACAAAAGCATTTTGGATAGCTATCAACAATCTATGGATTGTTTGGAAAAAAGAAATGCTAAAAGTAAGTACAAGGAATTTTTAGTTGACATAGCGGGTATAAATGATTGGTCATTCCCAGATTCATTAGAATTTAAAACAAAGGAAACTAGCGATAAATTACTCGAAAATTTTAACCAATAAACTAGAATTAAGCAAGACCTAATGAATGTTTAAGATCAGTAACTTGACTTTCCCATAGCATATTCATTTCTTCAACTTCGTCTTCATCAACATAATCAGTTATTAAGAGACCGATATCACCCGTTAATTCATCTTTTGTGACTTCAAATTGAAAATATTCATCAGATGGATTGTCCAAGAGCTTAAATTTAATCAATTTACCATTCACTTTTTTAACAAGTTCAGCCTTGTTTTCTGAACCGTCCCAAAAGAAACTATATTGCTTACTGCCTTTGATATTAACGTCATCACAAAACCACTCAACTAATCCAGAAGGGGTTGAGAGGTATTGAAATAAGATTGTAGGAGATGATTTAATGACAAACTCTAGCTCAATTTTTACTCTTTCCACAATAAATATTAATTTGTTATTTCAAATAAACGATTTTTTACGAAATAAACTAGCTAAGACTTTTATTTTTGAAGCAGTTGATAGAAATATTTAGAAATAATAAAATATATTTTATATTCTCGTTTTCTCTTTTAATAATGGGATTAACATCATTAATATTTTTTAATAAAGGAGATGCTGTTTTACTTATGGATTGCTATCATCTAGACTTTTTAGATATATTTTTTAGGTCAATAACAACATTTGGTGAATTTTCGGGTTTCTTAATTTCATTAGTTATTTTATTGTTTGTCACTAAGAAATTTAAAAATAAATATGTTATAACTTTAATTCTGAGTGCTCTATTGTCACTTGGTATTTCACAATTTTCTAAACATGTTTTGTTTAGTTCGGAACATAGACCATCATTTTATTATGATTTAACTAAAGTTGATGGGGAGGAGCAGCATAAAAATAATTCATTTCCAAGTGGACACACTACGGCAGCTTTCACATTTGTTACCGTATTGGCTATAGGACTCAAAAGGTCGTGGATTCAATTAATTATGCCTTTTCTGGGTAGCTTAGTCGCTATTTCTAGAATTTATTTAGGACAGCATTTTTTAATGGATGTAGTCGTAGGTGCAATTTTAGGAATTTTCATTGCAACGTTTGTTTTTCACTTTAGCAATAAATATTGGTTAAAATAATTCCTAATGAAGAGAATTGATTTTAATAATCATCGGTACTTTATATATCTTTTGATATTTTATTTGATGATATCATTTCCTTTTCTTGGTCAAATTCATCTGTTCGATTGGGATGAAATAAATTTTGCTGAAGCTGCAAGGGAAATGCTTGTAGCTGGCGATTGGTTTAATGTTCAAATCAATTTTGAGCCATTTTGGGAAAAACCACCTTTATTTATTTGGATTCAGGCTCTATTTATGACAATTTTTGGTGTTAATGAATTTGCAGCTAGATTTCCTAATGTAATCATTGGTTTATTAATACTATTTGCTATTTATTATAATGTAAATAAACGGTATGGAGAAAATGCATCAATCTATTCTACGCTTCTATATATTGGATCATTTACACCACATTTTTATTTCAATACAGGCATAATTGATCCGCTTTTTAACCTATTCATTTTCTTGAGTATAATTAATTTGGTCTGTGGAATAGAAACAAAAAAAATACTATCATATTTCCTTTCCGGATTAACTTTAGGTCTTGCAGTTATTACTAAAGGCCCAGTTGCAATTTTATTAGTTGGACTTACTGGATTAATATATCAACTATTCTACAAGAATAATTTTTATTCTTTCAAAGAATTAATAATAATAATAATAGGGCTATTGATTTTTCCTGGATTATTTTTTGGTATTCAGGTGATAAATCACGGATGGTGGTTTTTAAATGAATTTATTCTCTATCAGATAGATTTATTTAGATATCCAATAGCATCTCATGGTCAACCATTTTATTATCATTTCATTGTTTTATTACTTGGATGCTTTCCCTTATTTATTTATTGCTTTTCTAGTTTGTCAACAAAAATTAAAGTGAGTGGAGATGCAAATCTTATTCGTTTTATGCATGTAATATTTTGGGTTGTATTGATTGTTTTTTCATTGGTAACAACGAAAATTGTTCATTACAGTAGCATGTGCTACATTCCTTTGTCTATTATTGGTGGTATTTGGTTATCCAACTATGGGTGCATGGGGGTTAAAACAAAATTTATTTTTACAGTAATTAGTGCAATATGGGCAATCATTTACATTACTTTTAGTATTCCAGCTTTTGACAATAGTTTCATTCCAAATATTTCAAATATTATTCCAATTGAAGACATAAATGTACAAGATATGTTGCAAACAAAAATTAGTTGGAGTTATGTTCCTCTACTAATGACTATTCTATTCATATTTATGACAACCATTGTCGTAATAAAAAATTCGAAAAGGATAATCATAATTTATCTTATAGTGAATACTTTTTTAATTTCAGTTTTTGTTTCAAGTGTGGTACCATCAATTGAAAAAATGATACAAGGAAACTGGATTACACATTTAAAATCATACGATAAAAAACCTTATGTACATTTTACATATGGGTTTAAAAGTTATGCTCATTATTATTATGCAAAACAAAAAAATCTTAAAGAGGTTCAAGAAATAAAGGACCTAATACTCAAGAAAAGTGGCTACAATTCTATTTATGAATTAGATCAAAATGATAAAAAAATATATTCTAATCAGGTCAGAGATTATATCGTAAACAATACGGATATACCTGTTACAATTTCTGCTAAAATCTCTAATTTTAATTCTTTGCAGCAGAGTTATCCAAATTTAATTAGGGTCTTTAATGGGAATGGTTATGGTGTTTGGGAAAGGTCTACAAAACTTGATAAATAACAACCTTGTAATTTCATAGACTTAGTGAGCCATTAATCCAACTATTATCCAATTGAGCGTTATTTTTATTGTAAAAATTAATAGCAGGTTGATTCCAATCTAATACTTGCCAAATTATTTTCTCACAACTGTTTTTTTTACCAAAAGAAAGACAATAATCAAAAAGTTTTTGTCCAATTCCTTTATTTCTATAATTTTCAGTTACGATTAAATCTTCAAGATACAGGCATCTTCCTTTCCAAGTACTGTATCTGTAATAGGTTATTGCAAATCCAATAATTTCACCCTCTATATCAGCTACAAAAGCATGATACAATGGGTTATCACCAAAGCCATCTTTTAACATCATTTGTTCAGTATTAGTTACCTCATTTGGAGCACGTTCATATATGGCTAATTCAACAATTAGCTTCATCATACTAGGTATGTCTGTCGCATTGGCTTTTCTTATCACATTACAAATTTAATTGATAGGTGTATAATTCTGATCGAACATTTGTTAATTAATTGTTATCCTATTTAACATTTAAATAAATATTAATTAACAATCATAACATTCTCTTAACTATTTGGTAACAAACGCATTGAAATCTTTGCAACATGAAATATTTATTATCAATAAGCTTATTGATTTTGACCGTTAGTGTAAATGCCCAATTTAATTATGAAACGGTAGACAAGGGTCTATCATTTAGATCTAATGATGACAGAGTTAAAATGAAACTCAGCTTTCGAGTACAAAGTTTAGCATCATTTGAAAGTGATGAATCTGGGAATAACCAAGAAATGAAGGCAATGGTTAGGCGAATGCGTCTCAAATCAAAAGGATACATATATAACCCAAAGTTTGAATATAAGTTGGAGCTAGCCT
>CAJWLP010000009.1 GCA_913043145.1 uncultured Bacteroidota bacterium | reverse complement strand
AGACTTAGGATCTAGTGCCTCACGGTGTGAAGGTTCGAGTCCTTTCGCCCGCACATTAATAATCAAAGCCCTGTTAAAACAGGGTTTTGTTTTTTGTTTTCCCTTTAAAGTTTTAACCTAAAAATAGATTAATCGATATAATCCTACCCAAAATCCTTAATAAATGAATGTTACTTTCAAAAAATTAGATGATTTAAATGCCATCATTAGCATAGAAGTTAAGAATGAAGATTATCAAGATAATTTGAACAAGCAATTTAAAGATTATCGTAAAAAAGCCAAAATACCCGGTTTTAGACCTGGGACAGTTCCTTTGGGAATGGTGAAGCAGATGATCGGGAAAAGTGTTCTTTTTGAGGAGGTTAATCGACTTACTTCAGAGGAATTATATAAATATCTGCAAGATAATAAGATAGATATTCTAGGTCAACCAATGACTAGTTCCTCCCTCGAGAGTGAAACAGATTTTGATAACTATGGAGACTTTACATTTCATTTTGACCTTGGTTTAGCACCTGTATTCGATTTAAAGGTATCGACTAAGGATAAACTAACTCGTTATGAAATTGAATTGAACGGTAAAGAGGTTGAGACGGAGATAAAAAATCTTAGACGACAAAATGGTAAGTTGGAAAATATTGATAAATCTGAAACAGAAAATGATTCGATTGTCCTCATTATGACTGAAACTAATGCCAAAGGTGAGCATAAGGATGGTGGCGTGTTTGAACAAGAGGTTACTGTATTGCCTGAGGTTGTAAAGAGTAAAAAAGTCAAAAAACAATTGCTAAATGTTAGCGTTGATGATGAATTGAAAATTAATGTTTTTGATCTTTTTAATGATAATGAAATGGTAGTTTCTCATTCATTAGGAATTGAAAAAGAGGCAGTTAGTTCATTGAGTAAAAATTTCATTGGTAAGGTTAAAGAAATAAAAAGAGTATTTCCTGCAGAACTTAATCAAGAATTTTTTGATTTAGTAATGGGACCAGGTACTGTTTCAAATGAGGAGGAATTTAATAAGAAAATTGAAGAAAATCTCGGCTCTTATTATGTAGCTGAATCTGAAAAACAACTTGAAGCTGAAATCAATAGTGTCCTAGAAAAAAATCACCAATTAACTTTACCTGATGATTTTCTAAAAAGATGGCTTCAGGGCACCAAGCCTGAAACATATACAGCAGACAAAGTAGATGAATTGTATGCTGAAGAGTCAAATGTATTACGGAAACAACTCATAAGAGAAAAAATTGCTGAACAAGAAAATGTAGAAGTATCGGATGAGGATATTAATCAAACTTCATTTGCATATACTGCTCAGATGTTGAGACAATATGGATTAAACAACCCCGATCCTGCAATGATTCAAAATTTTGAGGCAAAAAATAGAGAAGAACAGAACTACTTGTTAAGAATAAGAGACGTAGTTGTAGAAAAAAAGGTCATTGATAAGGTGAAAGATATGATCACGATTAAATCAAAGAAAATATCAGTCGATAAGTTTTACAATGAAATTAAAAAATTTAACGATAAGAAGTAGTAGGTAATTTATTCCTAATTTTAAAGCCACTCCAACAGGAGTGGTTTTTTTGATGATAATTAACAAGCTAAATGTTTAAATTTGACGAATTATTAGAATAAGTAATGGATTACGGAAAAGAATTTAAGAAGTACGCAACGAAACATATGGGAATTAGTAGCATGAAGGTAGATCACTATATCTCAAGCTCTATTCAAACACCTCAAGATATGACAAGAACAGTTATTGAGGAAAGACAAATGCCTTTTAGAGAGGTAGATGTTTTTTCTAGATTAATGGCTGATCGAATTATATTTTTAGGTACTGGTATTGATGACTATATAGCGAATGTAATACAAGCACAGTTGTTATTCCTTGAAAGTTCTGATGCTAAAAGAGATATACAGATTTATATCAATAGTCCAGGTGGTTCAGTTTATGCTGGTTTAGGGATATATGATACAATGCAATATATAGCACCAGATGTAGCAACCATTTGTACAGGTATGGCAGCCAGTATGGGTGCTGTACTCATGTGTGCTGGAGCAAAGGGTAAAAGGACCGCTCTTAAACACAGTCGAGTAATGATTCATCAACCACTTGGAGGAGCTCAAGGTCAGGCTACAGACATGGAAATTACTGTTAAAGAGATAATAAAACTAAAGAAAGAATTATACGATATAATAGCTCAGCATTCGGGGCAAAAGTTTAGTAAGGTTGAGAAAGACAGTGAGCGTGATTTTTGGATGACAGCCGAAGAGGCCAAGGATTATGGGATGATTGATGAGGTTCTCATCAGAAAATAATATTTTGTCATGCAACTAACATGTTCTTTTTGTGGTAGAAGTAAAGGAGAGGTTGGGCTTCTTATTTCAGGAATAGATGCTCATATCTGTGAGGATTGTATTCAACAAGGTAATGATATAATCCTTAGTGAGTCAGGAGCAAAACCAATCAAGAAAAAGGAGGTTCTGTTTGATTTAAAAAAGCCAAAATCAATCAAAGCACTTTTAGATGATTATGTCATAGGTCAAGATAAAGCCAAGAAAACACTCAGTGTAGCAGTATACAATCACTACAAGCGGTTATCTTTTGAGTCAGAAAAATACGATGTAGAATTAGAAAAATCCAATGTGCTTTTAATTGGCGAAACAGGTACAGGTAAGACACTTTTAGCTAGAACCCTTGCAAGATGTCTAGATGTTCCATTTTGTATAGCTGATGCCACTGTTTTAACAGAGGCGGGTTATGTAGGTGAAGATGTAGAAAGTATAATTTCTCGTTTATATCAAGCGGCTGATTATAACAAAGAAGCTACTGAAAGAGGCATTATATATATTGATGAAATTGACAAGATTGCAAGAAAATCAGACAATCCAAGTATAACCCGAGATGTCAGTGGTGAAGGTGTTCAGCAAGGATTACTTAAAATTCTTGAGGGAACTGTTGCAAATGTTGCCCCACAGGGAGGCAGGAAACATCCTGACCAAAAGATGATTAAAATCGATACTAGAAATATTCTGTTCATTTGTGGTGGTGCTTTTGATGGTATTGAAAAAATAATTAGCAGACGACTTCAAGCAGGTACACTGGGTTTTAAATCTGACCATCAGGAAGAAATCAACACAGAACAATACTTAGAGTATGTTATGCAAGCAGATGTGAAACAATTTGGTCTAATTCCTGAAATAATTGGAAGGATTCCTATTTTGACAGCATTAAAACCCTTGGACGCTAAAACATTGAAATCAATTTTATTGAAACCCAAAAATGCTTTAATTAAACAATATGAAGCCCTTTTTCAGATGGAGGGTGTTGAATTGATCATGTCTGACGCAGTTATTGACTACATCGTTGAAAAGGCTTTGGAATTTAAACTTGGAGCTAGAGGTTTACGATCAATTTGTGAAGAGATTTTAAGCGATTACATGTATGATTCTCCTTCCGAAGAATCAGTTAAAAAAATAATTATTGAAATTAAAGACGCAAAAAAAGTCATTGATAAATTAAGACTTAAAGCTGCCTAAGTGCATAACTAAGTTGTTGTTGTCCTGTTTTTTTTGCTTGCTTTGAAAAAACAATTGTTGTGCGAGTATTCAAAAAAAACGATCCTAAAGTAATAAATGCATGGACTTTTTATGATTGGGCTAACTCAGTTTACAATCTCATTATATCTACGGCTATTTTCCCCATATTTTATCAAACAGTAACTAAAAATCATGCCTCTCAGAATGGTTTGGTTCGTGTAATAAATGGAGAAAGTGTGGATATGGTAAAGTTCTTTGGCAGAGAATTTATCAATACAGAATTATATTCATATGTATACTCTTTATCGTTTCTACTTGTAGTTTTTATGGTTCCGATTTTATCTGGAATTGCAGATTATTCAGGGACTAAAAAGCGGTTTATGCAATTTTTCTGCTATCTTGGAGCTACTGGTTGTATCTCCCTTTATTTTTTTGATGTTAACCATTTGGAAATGAGTATGCTGCCATTGTTTTTTGCGAGTATTGGTTTCTGGGGTAGTCTTGTTTTTTATAATTCTTTTTTACTTGAGATTGCAGATAAAGATCAACATGATCAAATTAGTGCAAGAGGGTTTGCTTTAGGTTACATTGGCAGTGTTTTGTTACTAATTACGATATTACTTTTAACTCAAGTCTTACAGGTAATGCCAGTTCGTTATGCCTTTGCTCTGGTTGGTATTTGGTGGATAGGTTTTGCTCAGTACACGTATTATTATTTACCAAACTCCAGTCATTATGAAAAAAGGGAAAAACAACATAATATCATTTGGTATGGATATAAGGAATTGATAAAAGTATGGAAGCAATTAAAAAATCACAAAAAAGTGAAATGGTTTTTAGCAAGCTACTTTACATATAACATGGGTGTTCAAACAGTTATGCTCCTTGCCGTATTGTTTGCAAGTAAAGAGATTAATTGGATTGAAGATGGCGAGTGGTGGCAGTCAGACAAGATTGGTTTAATAGTCAGTATTATCTTGATTCAATTAATTGCTGTCTCAGGGGCTTATGCTTTATCTAGTTTATCAAAAAAAATAGGTAACCTAAAGACTTTAATGATATCTACATTTATTTGGATAATTTGTACTGTAATAGCTTATTTTATTAACCTACCACTTGAATTTTATTTCTTGGCAATAATTGTTGGATTTGTCATGGGTGGAACACAATCATTAAGTCGGTCAACATATAGTAAAATGCTACCGCAAACAGATGATCCAGCCTCATTCTTTAGTTTTTATGATGTGATGGAAAAAGTAGGTTTAATAATTGGACCATTTATGTTTGGCTTACTTGAGGGTATTTTTGGAAATATGCGAATGTCTGTTTTGATGATGATGGTTTTCTTTATTTTAGGGTTTCTTTTGCTTAGTATCACACTTAAAATTGAAAATAAGTCATTGGCTAGCAACACCTAAATATGTTGAGAAAGTATTTGTCTGATATTGCATTTATGCAAGTACTTAATTTACTTGTAAAACCAATATGGATTTTGGTAATTGATAGAGCAGTCCAAAATGCTTTAACACAAGAAATTTACGGTAACTATTTTGCTTTATTTAACTTTAGTTTAATGTTTTTCATCATACTAGATCTGGGGTTAAATGGTTATAATACAACGGAGATTTCAAGAGATTCTAATAAAATAGTTTCTACTGCCGGTAATATAATAGGGTTAAAGCTTGTATTAATGGTCGTGTATTTACTGGCAGCATTTGGTGTTGGACGTTTGCTGGGGTACAGTCAAATGGAATTTAAATTATTATTCATTCTTTGTTTACTTCAAATGATCACATCATTTAATCAATATTTAAGGTCGATTGTATCTAGTCTTCAAAAATTTAAATGGGATGGAATTTTTATGGTATTGGATAGAGTAATCATAATTACAATATGTAGCCTTTTGATCTGGGGAGGGTTTTCAAATTGGGATTTAAGTATCAATCGATTTGTCTATGCACAAATAATTGGGGTAGGGGTTGTGACCGTCTCACTCATCCTATTTTTGAGAAAGAAATTGACCAATATTAGAGTATCATTTAGGTTTCATAAAATTTTCCCAATTCTTAAACAGTCCTGGCCATTTGCATTATTAATCATGTTAATGGGATTGTATAACTACATGGATAGTGTAATGCTCAAATTTTTAGTTGGTGATGAAGAAGCGGGTGTTTATGCATTGGGCTATAGATTGTTCTATGCTTTATTAATGTTTGCTCAAATTTTTAGCGGAGTTTTATTGCCTTTTTTCAGTAAAAACATTAAAAATATTCATGTGATAAGGCAGGTAAGTACCTATACATCAAAGTTGCTTTTATTGATAGGGTTCTCTGCTGTTTTTTTGAGTTATTCCTATGGAATAGATATAATGCATCTGTTATATCCTGAAAAAGCTTCAGAGGCAAGTTCTAATGCCTTTATAATATTGATGTTTGGTTTTATTGGATCAGTATTAGTACTTGTGTATGGAACATTATTGACAGCAGCATTGGAGTTGAAATATCTAAATTTAGCAGCATTTGGAACTCTTATTGCAAACCTCTTATTAAATATTAAACTGATACCATTATATGGAGCGAGTGGAGCTGCAATTGCAACGATGATGAGTCAGTTGATATTCGGAGGTGTTTGCTTTGTAATTAGTTTTTATAAGTTTGGATTTCGGATTACATGGATTAGCTTATTTCAGCAGATAGCTGGAGTTTCGTTTCTGTTGATTACTATAACATATATGAAACAATATTTTATTGACCCCATCGTTCATTTGATGATAATTTCCGTAATTGTATTATTAGTCGCATATTTATTCAAATTATTTAATGTAAAGCACTTAAAATAGCTAAACCTCTTAATATTAAAAGTTATTAACCAAAAACCATACTTTTGCCACGCAAAAAAACTAAATGAAACAAAGCAAAGAGTTCGAATTCAATTTTGTAGATATTGTATCCATAATATCGTTAAAAAGAAGACCACTATTATTAATTGGTGCTGTATCCGTCTTGTTATCTTCTATTTTTTCTGGTCCATTTTTTATCAAGCCAAAATACAAATCTGAAGTAGTTTTTTATCCTACAACTATAAATTCTATTGGTAATGCAATGTTTACTGATTTGACACAAAGGCAATCCGATCCGCTAGCGTTTGGAGAAGAAGAGGAGGCTGAAAATGCATTGCAATTATTAAATTCATCAGCTTTGCAAGAACGAATAGTCAGAAATTTTGATTTGATCAATCATTACAGAATTGATGGTCAAAGCCCTCTCACAGATTTAGCCAAGGAAATGGCAAAAAACATACTTTTTAAAAGAACAAGGCATTTAGCTGTTAGTATTACTGTCTTGGATGAAGACCCAATCAAATCTGCTGAAATAGCTAACGGTATAGCAGCTTTATATGATTCTGTAAAAACAGAAATTCAAAAGCAAGTTTCATTAGAAGCTCTTCAAATTGTAAAAGATGAGTTTAAAAATAAAGAAGGTGAAGTTTGGGATTTAAGAACACGACTTAAAGATTTAGGTAAAAAAGGAATCACAAATTATGAAGAACAAAGTCGGGCCATTTCAGAGGAATTATACAAAGCAGTTAATTTGACTAAAATAAAAGTATTAAAAAAACAACAAGAAGAATTAGCCAAATATGCGGGGGAATTTACCTACCTGAATGAAACATTAATACTTGAACTTGAAAGTCTCAGTAAGCTGAGAAAGAGATTTGAGAAAGCCAAAGTTGATGTTGAAAAAACGCTACCACAAAAATTTATTTTGACAAGTGCGTCTCCAGCAGAAAAGAAATCTTACCCTATTCGATGGTTGATTGTAGTAATTGTGACAGCTATTGTAATGTTTTCGAGTATAGTTGTGCTATTAATAAGTAACAAAAAAGACAATCTGCTAGAAAAGTAGATGAATACATGGTTTGATACAAAAAGATTATATGTTGCGGCTTTTTGTTGCTTTGTATATTGTTTTTTCTGTATTTATAGTGAGCTATATCCATTGCTTATCTTGCCTTTTGGTCTTTTTGCATTATGGTCAACTATAAACAGTCCAAAACACACACTTTATTTTCTGGCTTTTGCAACACCTCTGTCTGTTCATCTGGTTGATGAGAGATATAGTAGCATAAATTTGAGTTTACCTACTGAGCCTCTGATAATTCTTATTTTTATTGGAGTTTTATTAAAATTAGTTGCTTCGAAAAGAATTTATTTTGAGAACTTTAGAGTAGCTCTTAGTATCTTATTACTGGTAGATTTTGGTTGGTTGGTTATAACTGCAATAAATAGCAGTATGCCGTTGATTTCTTCCAAATATGTTCTAATGAAAAGTTGGTACATTATTGTGTTTTATTTTTTACTCGTTAAATATTTTAAAAGTAATGAGGTTATTAAAAAATTCCTATGGTTGTTTATTTCTTCAGTTTGTGTTTTAGTCGTATACACACTTTGGCAACATGGGCAAGAGGGTTTTGGAAGAGCTGCAGCCTACACAGCAATGAGACCTTTTTTGCCTGATCACGGAATGTATGCTGCCTGCATTTCTTTTGCTATACCTGTTCTTTTTGTATTTGCCATATATGGAAAAAAATTAGGTTATAATTTTTTTCTTAGATTGGTATGTTGGTGCCTATTCATTTTTTTAGTTGGAGCAGTTGCTCTTTCTTTTACAAGAGCTTCTTGGGTAAGTGTTGCAGTAAGCTTGTTGTTGTATTTTATTCTTTTGTTTAAGGTGCATTTTAAATATATACTCCTGCTTGTATCAATATTTTTTATAGCTTTATTTATTAATCTAGATGACATACAGACGAACCTTTCAAGAAATAAAAAGGAGTCGGATGATAATATTGAAAACCATTTGCAATCTGTCGGAAATGTAACTTCAGACCCCTCAAACTTAGAACGATTTAATCGATGGAGTTGTGCAATTCGAATGTTTGAGCAGAAACCAATAATGGGTTGGGGACCTGGAACGTATACTTTTCAGTATGGACAATTTCAATTGCCTCATCAAATGACCATAATTAGTACAAATGCTGGGAAACTAGGTGGAATTCACTCTGAATATTTAAGACCATTAGCTGAGAGTGGTTTGATTGGAGCATTACTATATTTACTGATTGTTTTATTTGTATCACATCTGGGGTTTAAGCATCAACGAGTTTTATATGGAATGCCTAAAATATTAAGTCTGGCTGCCTTTTTAGGGCTTATCACTTATTTCGCTCATGCATTACTTAATAATTATTCAGAATTTGATAAAATAGCGGTACCATTGTACAGTTTCATGGCAATTATGACAGCTATTGATCTGAAATATAAAAATGTGGAAGAAGATCACCAGGAATAAATTAGGATTATTGGGGTTAATCTTTATTGTAGGGTTAATAATAATCTCATTACTAGGTTATCTAGTAATTCCTGATTCTACACCAAAAGCTAATGACATTCATTTGGAGATAGCTTTACAAAAACCTGGTTTTTCTGTAGATTTTTTAAAGATTGAAGAAATACCACAACATAAATCATCAAACATTTTACAGCACTGGCTCTACGGTTCACCAAACAGATTTAAAAAAGTTCCTATTTCAGGTGTTATAGGTGTCGATAGTTTTTCTGTTTTTTCAAATAATGGAGTACAATTATGGAAAAGACTAGGTAGACCAATAATCTCAGGAGACATAAGTCGTTCAACCTACTACTTAGGTACAGATCGATACGGTAGAGATATGCTTAGTCGAATAATTATTGGGGCAAGGGTATCATTAATGGTGGGTTTTATGGCTGTTTTAATTACGATGGTTATTGGAACTATTTTGGGACTTCTAGCTGGTTATTTTGGTGGTTGGATGGATCAAATTATTCTTTGGTTAATCAATGTAATTTGGAGTTTACCTAGCCTATTAATTGCTATAGCCATAAGTTTTGCATTTAGGGAAAAAGGTATTTATCAAGTTTTCCTAGCAATCGGACTAAGCATGTGGGTGGAGCTTGCAAGAGTTGTTAGAGGGCAGGTTTTACAAATCAAAGAAATGGAATACATCCAAGCTGCAAATGTTCTTGGGTTTAGTACTTTCCGGATATTAATTAAGCACATTCTACCCAATATAATGGCCCCAATAATTGTAGTTTGTGCAGCAAACTTTGCAAGTGCCATACTGCTGGAGGCCGGCTTGAGTTTTCTTGGATTAGGTGTTCAGGCACCGACACCTAGTTGGGGAAGTATGATCAAGGAACATTATAACTATATTGTATTTGATGCAGCATATTTAGCCATTATTCCCGGTGTATGTATAATGTTGCTTGTAATGAGTTTTAATTTTTTAGGAAATGCTTTGCGAGACGCGTTGGATGTAAAACTCAAGTAGGTTCTAAAAGCAAATAAACTTATCAATAATGTTCTTAAGCGTTTTGTACTAATTATTGAGTGAGATGTTCCCCTGAAATACCAAGTTAGCTGGACCACCGAGAATTATATTTTCGAAGCAATTTTTTTTCTTTTCGAAGCTAATATATAGGTTGCCACCCTTTGTCTTAATTTTCTGATTGTATCTTTTTTGTGTGCTGTTCTGCTCTAAATAATGTGCGATGGCTGCTGCAGTTGCTCCAGTTCCGCAACTCAATGTTTCGTCTTCTACTCCACGTTCATAGGTGCGAATATGTAAAACACCATTTTTGGGTTCAAGGTAGTTAACGTTAATGCCAACCTCCTTAAAACGTTCACTGTAGCGTATTTCATGAGCGGCTTTGATTAAGTCTAATTCGTTTATTTCTTCAGTGTAAGCGATGTAATGTGGTGAACCCGTGTTAAGAATATAGCCCATGTCTTCAACCACAATAAAATCGACGTCGTGCATCTCTAGTTTGACCATTTCTGCATCTATCGCTGCAGCGTGCTCTCCATCGTTTGATGTGAATTTGCATTGGTCAGAAATCCAACCGAGGTATTGAGCATGTTTCACGGCACACCTACTCCCATTTCCACAAAAACTCTCAGATCCATCAGCATTGAAGTACATCATTTTGAAATCAAGTTCTTCTGTCTTATTCATGAATATAATACCATCCGCTCCAATACCATATTTTCGATCACATAAGTTGATGATGTCTTCTTTTGGTAGGTAGCTATCTAAACTATGAATGATTATAAAATCATTGCCAGTTCCCTGGTATTTATAGAATTGAATCTCGTCTTTATTCATTAAGTACTTTCAGCAGTATAAGGTTAGTAATGGGTGAAAATTTATGTGCTGTATTGCTTTTTGCTATACGGTAATATTGGTTGCCCTTTTTGAGGTATAGTCTGTTGTCTAAAGACGACAAAGCGATGTTTTCATTTGGGGTGATTCCATATACTTGTAGTTTACTCCCATCATATTTGTATCCATTAAAACCAACTACACTTTCCCAATATTCAATTTGAATAGTTGATTTATTAATTCGGATATTTTTGTCTTTTTTTGCACGTTCAACTAGATTGTTGTCTGTCACTTCATCATCTACATCTGGTGAAGTTTCAATGTCATCTTTTCCTTTAGTAATTGAGAGTAATCTGATGCTTATGTAAGATTTCGCAAGAAGTTTATCCTTTTTTATAATGGAATCAGTTCTGATTTCATCACTTTCAATTGAAAGAGTTCTTTCTGAGGTTAATCTTGCGTTATTATTGAATGTATCATTAGTGGTTACTAATTGTTCCATACTGAAGTCAGCTGCTGTCGAATCTTCATATTCGGACAACATATCCTGATCAGTTTCATCAAATTCATTATCAATCTCATCTTCTTGTAAATCAACCTCATCTTGTTCTTTTTCAGTAAGTTGTGGTTCTAATGAAAGAGCTTTTGCAATTAGTTGTGTGTCAATTAATTTTTGCTCAGGAATAATTGGATCAATATGAACAAGATTGTCCTCAACTTCCTGTTGATTTAGCCCACCAATTGCATTTAAACTATCAATACTGACTTTTGAATGACTTGTGGTTGATTCCGAATTGATAAACGGTTTTACCGAGAAAAAGATGACTAAAATTATTGCAATAGAGGCTGCAATTGAAAGTCCTGTCTTGAGGAATGGATTCTGTATTTTCTGCTCTTTTTCAACATTATCGTTTATGAAGTTTTTGAGTTCTTGGATTCGTACTTCCTTGATGCCATCAATAATAGCCTGTTGAAATTCTAGCTTGTTACGTAAATCCTCCTCTTTTTTTAGTCTAGCCTTAAAAGCGTCCAGCTTACGACCATTCAACTCTCCAATTAGGTAGGAATTGATAAGTTCATATGTTTTCTGATCAATATTCATATGAAGTCGCCCTTTTGGTATTGTTCAAGAACAGTGGCTTGTAATTTTTTAAAACACTGATATTTTTTACTTTTTACAGTATTGGTATTGGCAAAATTGAGTTTTTCTGCAATACTTTTATTGTTAAGCCCATCGAAGTAAAAATAAGCAAGTAACCTGCGACACGTTTCGTCCATTTCTTGTACGATTTTTATAATAATAGCATGATCCATATTAATTGAAGTGTCTGATGCTTTCATTGTTCTAGAGTGTGTTGCGTCAACACGCCTGAACTTATTTCGTTTTTTGAACTCTTTAAACCATTTGTTTTTTGCTATGGCTATTATATAGGTAGATAGTTTTGCTTGCAATAAAAATGTTGGTTTTTGTACATTTATCCAAAATGATATTATAGTGTCTTGAACAATATCATCAATATTATCGTTAATACCGCCATTTTTTAAGATGAAACTTCTGATGAGGCTATGGTATTCTTTATAAAGATGTAAAAGAATTTTTT
This sequence comes from uncultured Bacteroidota bacterium, assembly GCA_913043145.1. Lineage (GTDB taxonomy): Bacteria > Bacteroidota > Bacteroidia > NS11-12g > UBA9320 > UBA9320. The sequence goes on along the minus strand of CAJWLP010000009.1, from coordinate 37,005 downwards.
CATCGCCAGATTTTATTTGTTCTACGATATACTCATCAGATATTTTTCCAAATACAGACATTTGATGGATTATTTATACCTTTTAATCGATAAAGGTAAACCATTCGATATAACATTTGAAATCTTATTCGTTTGTATCATGGTTTTATTAGAAGGTTTCATTGCAAATTTATGAAATTATCAGCCAAAAGTTAGTTATAATCATTTTGGAATAAAATTTGTTAAACATTAAATATTGAAAAAAAATAAAGTATGAACACAACTAGTCTAAATTTTAAGAAAGTTTTGGTATTAATTGCCATTGGTACATTGGGTGGTGTGATAGCATTGGGTCTAAATCAAATGTTTTCTGAAAAAGAAACCTCCAAGAATTTTAGTTTGCATCAGAATGCCAAGTTTACATTGGCTGAAAAAATGTCAGATGCACCTATTGCATTTGATTTTGTGTCTGTTTCTGAAATTGCTACCCCTGCAGTGGTGCACATAAAAACACTTGTAAAAAGTGTGTCTAGCGGTCCATCTATGAGTCCATTTGAAGATTTTTTTGGTCCTGGTTTTAGATTTCCAGATCAGGGAGGAGCTCCACAACAAGCTTCAGGTTCTGGCGTAGTAATTAATAGTGATGGTTATATTGTTACAAATAACCATGTGGTAGACAATGCAGATAAAGTGGAGGTCGTTTTAGATGACAAGCGGACCTATGTTGCTGAGGTTTTGGGGTTTGACCCAGAGACTGATTTAGCTCTATTGAAGATTGAGGAAGCAGATCTACCTTTCCTTAATTTGGGTAATAGTGATGAGTTGAATATTGGTGAGTGGGTTGTTGCTGTTGGGAATCCATTCAATCTAACAAGTACAGTCACAGCTGGTATAGTAAGTGCAAAGGGCAGAAATATTAATTTGTTACGTCAACGGGGTGGGGAATATGCTATTGAAAATTTTATTCAAACCGATGCTGCAGTCAACCCTGGAAATAGTGGTGGAGCTCTCGTCAATACCAAGGGCGAATTAGTAGGTATTAATACAGCTATTGCTTCAAAGACAGGCTCTTACTCTGGTTATTCATTTGCCATACCTATCAATTTAGCCAAGAAGATTATTTCAGATTTGAAAGATTACGGTGAGGTTAAAAGAGCCATTCTAGGTGTTCGAATTCAAGACATTACACAAGAATTAGCTGATGAAAAGGGATTAGATAGCCTAAATGGTGTATACATTCCCGCGGTTTCTGAGGGAGGTAGTGCTGATCAAGCAGGCATAAAAAATGGCGACGTTATTTTAAAAATTAATAATGATTTTGTCAACAAATCTTCTGAACTTCAAGAACAGATTAGTAAGTATCACCCAGGAGATAAAATTAGTGTTCTCGTTTTGAGAGATAATAAGAAAAAAACAATTGAAGCCACACTTTTATCAAAGGATGGATCCAATAAGATTGTAAATGAGGTTAAGCGTGAGGAGAAAAAGATACTCGGTGCTGAAATTGAAAATATTAGTAGAGATGAGCGTTTATCACTCAAGATTCGCAATGGTGTAAAAATAGTAAAACTCGGTGATGGACAGTTAAAAACAAAAGGAATTCCTGAAGGTTTTGTGATTACTCATATCGATAAAACTCCCATTTACTCGACTTCTGATGCAGAAAAGGCATTTGATCAGAAGGATGGTGCTGTTCTCATTGAGGGGGTAACTTCTGAGGGTAATAAAGAGGCTTATGCAATTCGATTAGAGAAGTAAAACTTTTATTTTGCATTAAAAAAAGGGCAATTGAAAGATTGCCCTTTTTTATATTCTAAAATTCAAATCCGTTCCAAGTTTCAAATTTCCAAATTTCAATAACTTGGTTGATATGCATTGGATAAGGAGCATAGGCACTGTTCGTGCTAACTAAAGTAAGACTTTGGTCTTCTTTAATTTTATTATACAGTCGTTTGAATACAACTCCATCATCTTTTGTGACTACAATGTAATTCTCTCCATCTTTGATATCATTCCAATCTTGCAAATAACTCGCAGTTACCCATGAACCTTCACTTATAGGTGGCATGCTGTCTCCTTTAATTTGAAAACTCCGGTATGTTTTATTCTTTGGTAAGAAAGGGAGCTTGAATTTTGGCAAACCTTCGATAAATTCAGGGTCAGCATAACCATTGGTATACCCAGCTTGTGCTTTCATACTTACAACCTCAATATTTTCATCTTCGTTGGCATCAACACTTACTGTAAGAAGACGTAATTTTCGTCCTCTTAAATCGGCTTCACTACCTTTAAGAATTTGAGTTAGTTTAAAATGAGTAAGTTTAGATAGGTCGTGTCTTACTAAACCGTCTAAAGTTACGTTAAAGTAATCTGCAATTTCAATTTGAATATCGAAAGGAGGTTGAACTCCTCTTTCATAACTATTTAGTTTAGATCGAGTTAAATCTAACGAGTCGGCTAAATCCTGTTGAGATATTCCTTTTTTTGTTCGAAGTAGTTTAATGTTTTTGTCAAAATGCATAATGATGCGAATATACATAAAAGATTAAATTATTATCAAATAAAAGATAATTTTATTGTCAATTATAATTGTGAATTATTATAGTCCTTGATTTAGCGAATAACATGAAATAAATATATATTTTTGCTAACGTTAATCTATAATGGGAATATTCAATTTTTTTACACAGGATCTAGCTATTGATTTGGGCACAGCTAATACATTAATCATGCATAAAGATAAGCTGGTTGTTGATGAACCTTCTATTATTGCGATTAATAGGGCTAGCAAAGAAGTGCTTGCAATTGGATCTGAGGCTCAAAAAATGCACGGTAAAACCCATGAGGACATCAAAACAGTCAGACCATTAAAAGATGGTGTGATTGCTGATTTTGAGGCAGCAGAGCAAATGATTAGTGGGTTCATAAAAATGATCAACACAAAAGGGGCGTTTGGGAGCCCTCAGTTAAGAATGGTAATTTGCATACCCAGTGGGATAACTCAAGTTGAAAAAAGAGCAGTAAAAGAAAGTGCTGAACGATCTGGAGGCAAGGAGGTATATATGATACCTGAGCCAATGGCTGCAGCTATTGGAATTGGAGTAGATGTTGCCGAACCTATGGGAAATATGATTATTGATATAGGAGGGGGGACAACAGAAATTGCTGTAATTGCTTTATCAGGTATAGTTTCTGATGAGTCAATTCGTGTTGCTGGAGACGATTTTACCAATGATATCATTGAATATATGAGAAGGCAACATAACTTGATGATAGGTGAACGTACAGCAGAGAATATTAAAGTACAAGTTGGAGCAGCTCTTCCTGAATTAGAGACACCACCTGAAGATTATCCAGTAAATGGAAGAGATTTAATGACAGGTATTCCAAAACAAATTATGGTATCATATACCGAGATAGCATTGGCTTTGGATAAATCAATTTCTAAGATAGAAGAAGCTGTAATGAAAGCATTGGAGTTGACGCCACCTGAGTTGTCAGCAGATATCTATCAAACAGGGTTGTACCTTACAGGAGGGGGAGCTTTGTTAAGAGGTCTGGATAGAAGAATATCTAGTAAGACCAAATTGCCTGTGTATGTTGCAGAGGATCCATTAAGAGCTGTTGTAAGAGGGACATCTGTTGCATTAAAAAATCTGAAAAGTTATAGGACAATATTTACTTAATGCAACGCCTATTTGCGTTCATAGAGCATAATTTTCACATCATATTGTTTGTGATTCTTCAAACAATTTGTGGCTTTCTTATTTTTAGTCTCAATCCTTACCAACAAGCTACCTTTTCAAAAGCATCTTTGGGGGTTACTTCAAGTATTAATAAATTATCTTCTGATGTTTATAGTTATTGGGATTTAAAGAGTCAAAATATTCTGTTGCAAAATCAGATATCTCAACAGTTTAAAGAATCATTTCCGCAAAGTCTTCATTACTTAAATGATACTTTTCTTACTAGCGATACCTCAATGCATCGTCTTTTTGATGCTATTCCAGCCCAGGTAGTTTTTAATACAGCCTATAAGACAAATAACATTTTTATAATTAACAAAGGGTTAAATCATGGAATAAAAAAAAATATGGGTGTGATTTCCTCACAAGGTATTGCGGGAGTAGTTTTAAGCTCAAACCGAAAATTTAGTGCTGTGATGTCCTTGCTTAATACAAATATGAAGATTACCCCTCATATCAATGGACAAGAATACTTTACGGAAATGATGTGGGACAACTCAAAACTTAATTGTTTAACTATTAATGGAATTAACAAACTTGAAAGAATTAATTTAGGCGATGTCGTATCAACGGGTAACTCTTCATTGTTATTCCCAAAGGGAATCCCCGTTGGTCATATATCGAAAATAAATAATATGCCTAAAAGCCAGTATTTTGAATTAGAGCTAAAGACTGCTACTAACTTTAGAGATTTAGAATATGTTTTTGTAATTATTAATAATGAGTACTCAGGTTTAAACGATTTATTATCAAATGATTAATCGAATAACATATTGGATTCTAGTCATTGGGTTTCAAATTCTGGTTCTTAATCACTTGGATCTTTCCTCCTACATATATCCACAAGTATTTGTAACACTTCTATTAACCCTTCCGCTTCATTTAAAAAAAACCTATCAGATATTGATTGGTTTTGGTTTAGGATTAATTATGGATTTGTTTATTTATTCTCCAGGTATTCATATGTCAGCTTGCTTATGGTTTGTTGTTATACGAATGTTGATTCTAGACAGACAAGATTTAAAAGAGCACGCCAACAATAAATTGGAATATTCTGTTAGAACTGCAGGTTTTTCTCCGTTCTTTTATACTACACTTGTATTGATTATTTTTTATCATTTCTATATTTTATGGCTTGAAGGAATCGGAAATATAAATATTGAGTATATGACTATAACGGGTATTTCAAGTTCACTTTTATCCCTAACAATCATTGGTGTTTTTCAAGCACTTAAATTAAATAAATATACGTGAGGACATATCGGTTATACTATGTTTATATCACTGTTATTCTTGTAGGGTTATTATTCGTATTCCGTCTTTTTCAGGTTCAGGTAATCGATGATAAGTATGCATTGATTGCAGAGAAAATTTCGTTAAGAAAACAAACAGTGTACCCCCAAAGAGGACTCATATTTGATCGAAATGACAAACTTCTTGTGTATAATGATCCGGTTTATGATTTGATGATTTCTGTTCCAATAAAGTTAAAGGGAATCGATACTTTATCTTTTTGTCAATTATTAGAAATTGATAAAAAAAAATTTGATCAGCTTTTGTTAAAGGCAAAACAAAAATCTTACAGGGGTAAATCTGTTTTTAAGAAAAATATATCCAATGTTACATATGCCCGGATTCAAGAGAGACTATACCAGTATAAAGGGTTTTTTTTTGAGATTCGTCAGGATAGAAATTATAAATTTAATAGCTCAGCACACTTGCTGGGTTATCTTGGAGAGGTAAATAAGCAAGATTTAAAAAATCAAAAAGAGGGATATTATGAGCAAGGAGATTTTATCGGTAAAAAAGGTGTTGAACGATTTTATGAATACCAGCTTCGTGGGATAAAAGGAGAGCGATATTTTTATGTAGATAGGTCAGGTGTAAATAAGGGTTCTTATAAAGATGGAAAGCTAGATTATGAGCCAATTGATGGACAAAATATATCCCTATCGATTGATATTGACCTTCAACAATACGGGGAAAAACTACTGAATCATAAAATGGGAAGTATTGTGGCCATTGAACCTAAAACAGGTGAAATCTTATCATTAATTTCAAGTCCATTTTATAATCCTGCGAATTTTAATATTCAAAATCGAGGTAAATTTTATACTCGAGCTATTCAAGACCCTACAAAACCAATTTTTAATAGGGCTGTAAGTGCACCATATCCTCCAGGTAGTACTTTTAAACCAATAATGGCTCTTGTAGGATTGGAAGATGGAGCAATTAAACCAACTAGTCATTTTAACTGTGCAGGTCAATACCGACTTGGTAAAAGGATTATTAGGTGCCACTTTCACCCGTTTAATACCAGCCTAAAACAGAGTATAGCGAGTAGTTGCAATACTTATTACTGTAATATTTTTAAAAATATGATGCAGGCTTCAAAATATAATAGTTCGGAAGATGCCTATATAAGTTGGAGATCATACCTTACAAGTTTTGGATTAGGCAGTAAATTAGGGATAGATATTTCAGGAGAGTATAAGGGTTGGTTGAAAGAGCCGGCATATTATGATAAGATGCATGGCAAAGGTCGTTGGAATTATGCTCGAATTATTTCTCTTTCATTTGGACAAGGTGAATTAGGACTTACTCCTATTCAAATTGCTAATGTTGCATCAATCATTGCAAATCAAGGGTATTATTATACTCCCCATGTTATTAAAGAAATTGAGGGAATGAAAAGTATACCTCAGAAATATTTGATTAAAAACTATACCAAAGTGTCTCAGTCAAACTTTTTACCAGTTATTCAAGGAATGCAAGAAGTTACTATTTCAGGAACAGCGTCTCATATAGCCATTGATAATATCAATATTGCGGGTAAAACAGGTACTGTGCAAAATCCACATGGAAAGAATCATTCGGCATACATGGCATTTGCTCCAGTTGAGGATCCAGAAATCGCGATAGCTGTTGTTGTAGAGGAATCCGGATATGGTGCCTCTTGGGCTGCCCCAATTGCACACCTTATGATTGAAAAATACCTAATGCCAGACACGATGCAAGAATCAAGTCGTCCATTCCTACAAAAACAGATGATGGATTCAGACTTAATACCCTACAAGTACAAGAGTAAAATAGATAAGTCATTGTATGGAAACTAAATCTCGTATCGATATATTGGCATTGTTTCTGTTTTTAGTTATTGCACTTATAGGTGTTGCTAGTGTGTACTCGGCGACTTCTGATCAAGGAGTGTTTTCACTTTTTGAAGGGAGAAGTGGAAAGCAATTAATGTGGTTGTCTGCATCTATTTTTTTTGGAGTAGTTATCTTTCTTCTAAATGCTAATTTCTTTGAAGTATTTAGTATGTATTTCTATGTGTTATTTATGCTTTTGCTTGTTTTAGTTCTTGTTATTGGAGTAGATATCAATGGAGCAAGATCATGGATCAAGATAGGCTCATTTAGTATACAACCCTCGGAATTTGCAAAGTATGGGACAAGTTTTGCTGTAGCAGCTATCATTAGTAGAATTGGTTTTTCATTTCAAAATAAAAATGATATTATCAAATTAGTTACTATTACACTTATTCCAATGGGGTTAATAATTATTCAAGGTGATATGGGGTCCGCTCTTGTTTTTTTGAGTTTTATTCTTGTTTTTTATATTGAAGGACTTACCCCTGCAATTATCTTACTTGGTATATCTATGATTGCTGTTTTTGTTTTGACTCTAGTTTTTAGTTCTTTATATTTTAGTATTTCAGCATTCATTCTATGGTTTGTGTTTTATGCTTTCACATACACCAATAAAAAACTATTAATCCCGAGCTTATCCATAGCTGGATTAGCAATAATTTTCAGTATGAGTGTTCAGTTTCTATTTGATAATGTACTTAAAGAACATCAACAAAAGAGAATACAAGTAACATTGAATTTGATTGAGGATAATATGGGGGCTGGTTATAATGTGAACCAGTCGAAAATTGCTATCGGTTCAGGAGGATTATTTGGTAAGGGATTTTTAAATGGGTCACATACTAAGGGTAATTTTATTCCAGAGCAAGAAACAGATTTTATTTTTTGTACCATTGGAGAAGAAGGGGGATGGGTTTTGAGTAGCATTACTATAGCTCTCTATGTTACATTTATACTCCGATTGTTCTATTTGTCGTCTAGAGCCAAGAAAAAATATAAACGAATATTTATTAGTAGCCTAGCATCCATCATCTTTTTCCATGTTCTTGTCAACATAGGTATGACAATTGGTATTATGCCTGTAATTGGGATACCATTACCATTGGTTTCCTATGGTGGATCTTCTATTCTAGCTTTTGGATTATTTATTTTTACTGCCCTCAAAATGGATGCTACTAGAGATCAAGATTTAGAATCAGTTTTTTCATGACCAGAGTATATCAACTTACCTATGGGCCATTTGCAGAAAATACCTATGTTATTGCAGATGATGACTTAAATGCAATTATTATTGATCCGGGTATGTATCATCCCGAGGAGAATGCACAATTTTTTGAGTTCATAAATTCACATCAATTAAAACCATGTCGGTTGCTTCTTACTCATGCTCATTTAGATCATGTTTTTGGAGTAAATTGGATAAATAAAACCTACGGACTAACACCAGAAATACACTTTGATGATCAAATAGTATATGAGTCTGCTGTGGTAGTAGCGAAGCAGTATGGTTTGAATATGAATCAACTGGTTCCAAGTAATATATCATTGATTCATAATCAAGTTTTTAAATTTGGTGGGAGTGAATTTAGAATTATTCACACTCCAGGCCATTCACCGGGGAGTGTATGTTTTAGAAATGATAACGAGGGGTATGTTATTAGTGGAGACGTTTTATTTCAAGGTAGTATAGGTCGAACCGATCTCCCGGGAGGAGATTTTAATGTTCTTATTAGATCAATCAATGAACACATTATTAATTTGGCTGAAGATACCATTGTATATTCTGGACACGGACCGGTTACAACTGTTGGTCAGGAGAAGATTTCTAACCCATTTTTGCAGGCATAAAAAAAGCTGCTTGAGCAGCAGCTTTTTAGATAATATTTTTGATAAACTAGTTTTCTTGATTTTTGAACGCATCCAAATCAAAATATAGACTGAATCGAATGGTATTTTGAAGAGGGTGTCTTCTTGCAAACGGTTGAAGGTAAGCAGCATCTATTTGAAATACATTATACTTAAGACCGGCACCAAATGTCATATATTTTCTTGAACCTTTAGTGTCTGCCTCGTAAAAATATCCTGCTCTCAAGGCGAATTGCTTTGCATACCAATATTCAAGACCCGCAGAGATTGTTATTTCATTTAATTCCTCTCTGAATCCACCTGGTGCATCAGAAAAGGAGGATAGCATACCATTAATGAGTGGATCGTCATTAATTACTCTTTCGGAGATTTCTCCAAGCGAATCATATTTGTACTGAGGAGTTGGAACAAGTAACTTGTTGAAATCTACTCCGAAACCAATCTCATTGTATTCATCTATCTGGGTGTTCCAGAAAGTACCTAGTCTAAGATTAACTGGGATAAAATCTCTATTTGCCTCTGTTGTATATGTGATTTTATTTCCTATGTTACTAATGTTTCCACCGATGGTGTAATCAAAATCTCTTTCACCAAACTTGACATCATTTTTATAAGTCATAGAGATATCACCAGCACCAGCCATACCAGCCTTTATTTCGGTGCCACTTGACCCTACTTGACCTCTAGCAAGGTCAGAGAACACAAATCTTAATGCAACACCTAATGATAAATTGTCAGACAGCTTTCTGGCGTATGCTCCGTCTAGTGCATATTCTTTTGGTTCGTAATCTCCTGTTGATGTACCTTGGTTGTCCGTGAATTGAATGTTTCCCAATGTAAAATATCTTAAAGACAAACCAACAGTGCTTTTATCATCAATTTTTTTATAACCAGACATGTAGTAAAACCAAATGTCAGGGACTAGAGTTCTTAACCATGGTGCAGCTGAAATTGCCATGCCACCATCTCCCTCAATAAAAGCAAGTTTGGATGCATTCCAATGGATGGAATTGGCATCAGCAGAGGTTGCGGCTCCTAGGTCTCCCATTGCTGCTGATCTGGAATCAGGAGAGATAAGTAGAAACGGTGCTGCCGTTGTTATAACGTTTCTTTGACCTAATAGGCTTTCTTTAGATTGGAGACCACCTTGAGCATATATTTTTGATGTCAACAGTAGACTACAAACAACAGTAAGTAATTTTAAATTTTTCAATGTTTTATTGATAAGAGGCAAATGTATCATTAATTTTTTTATTAATTTATGATATATAATTTTTGATTTTTACTTATTTCTGATCCATCCTCTGCTTTTAGCTTCATGGTATATAAATATACTCCACGAGCAAGTAGATCACCATAATCGTCTTTGCCATCCCATGTCATATCAGAGCAATGCGTTTGAGAATTAGGGATCGTTTGAGTAATAGATTTGACAATTTTCCCAGATACGGATGTTACAGTTAAATTGACAGTGATATTTTGTCCAGGTTTGTTGTGATCAAAATGAAATTCAGTATATGTAGAAAAGGGGTTTGGGTAATTCAATAAATTTTCAATAGATACTGCTTCATTCTCACTTACAATAAATTCTGTGTACGATTCTTTTGAATTATTGTAAACGTCCCACACTTTGAGTTTGAGAGTATGTCTTCCTGCAGATAGATTTTCAAAAGGGTATTCAATGGTACCCTTTTGATAGCTATTTAATTCGGGCTGATAATAATCATTCAGTATAATAGATTGTTCATTATCAGTTCCTTGGTCTAAAATAGCTTCCATCTCTCTTCCAATTCCGCTTCCAATGGTATTTATGCCATTACTGTCCATCAAATGAGCTATTAATAGAGGCTTGGTTGATGTTAATCCACCAAACACCCAACTTTCATCATCAATGTATAAATCCAATTCATCAAATGCATTATCTTCTACAATATTATCAGAGGTGCCTCCAATTTTATAATTCAATTCAGTTCCGCCGGCGTGTTTTCTGCCATCTTTAGCATAGTAAGAAAGTTTACCATTACCGATATTGTATGCGATATCTTTTGGTACAACAAATTGAAAGCTAAATTTCCCATTAGTTACGGAAACTTTACCTTTATATATGATTCTATTTTGTTCAATAAAAGGTATAGGGTAACTTTGAGGATCTTGTCCTAAAGTATTGTAAGATGAGGGTTTGTCGTAGAATGTTGGGAATAATTCACCATTGAAATCACTAATAAGCTGGTTATTTAAATCTCTAATTTCCCCTTCCATTGTTACCAATTCTAATGCACCTAACGTATCGTTGAATAGACCAACTTCTGTATTATTTATTCGTGTGGTGACAGCATAATGATCCGGACTTAGTAGACTCATTGCCGGGTCTCCAAGAAGGATGAAACATCGCTTGTTGATTTCTTCTGAAGGGTCGGCATTCCGTGTTTTTCTGTATGCTTCTCCAAATGAGGGTAATTGCCCATTGTTTTTCTTAAGTAAGTTGTTGTTAAGTAAATAAGAGTTTAAATCCGTGTTGGCACCAATATAAACAACTCGTGTTGTAGCTATCATACCCACTGCACCTCCTCTTGGATTAAGTAACATAAGTTCACCTGGAGACTCAATTTCTAGGTTGTCAATTTTGGCGAGTTCACAACTAGCAGTAATATAAAATGACAGCTTGTTATAATTAGTCCAATTAGAAATTTCGGGTCTTGTAACTACCCGTTCATGAGCCATCCCATTTTCACCTCCATGACCAACATAATTAAAAATAAGTGTTCCTTGAGAGCTGATTATTTTATTGATATCCTCGTTCACTTTTGGATATTTATTACCGCTACCAAAAGAAACCTGTTCATAGGCATCCATCCATATTTTTTTGATGTTATATTCGGGACTTTGTTGTTGGATAAATTGTGTCATATTTTCCGATGGTTGGAGATGTCTATTTTGATCCTCGTCATCAGCCAAAAAAGTTAGTGTTTGCATCCAATTTCCTCGGCTCTCGGCAGAGTTATAATGAATTATCTTATCTACAATTATTTTAGCCTCATAGTTATTTGATGCAGGCAATCTTCCAACGCCAATGTCTAGACTTTCATCTTTGGATGATGTTCCCCAATAACCTTCATTATCATCCAGTATTGCGTAGTAATCGTCCGAACAATAGGATATGGGAGGGTAATTACTTTCATAACTCTGATAGATTGGGACTATGTTGGTGTTATTTGGTTCAATATCTTTATAATCATAACTGGCATCACCGAACAATAAAAGGTATTTGAATGTTCTTGAAGCCTCAGGAAGTTTGCCACGGTCGTAAAGTAATTTTGCGAAATCTCGAATGGCTGTTACATCTTGAGAACCCGAGGAAAATTCATTGTAGATTTGATTAGCAGTTACAACTTCTACTTCAAGGTCATTGTCTCTGTGGTAATCAGCTAGACGATTTGCTTGATCAAGTAAATTTTCATGAGTAACAATCAGGTAGTCAATATCTTTAATCCCATGTAGGTTTTGATTTGTTAATTTCTCAACGTAAGAAGGGTTGGGGACATCAGATTTGTTAAATAGGATGTAATTGGGTTGAGAGGAAGGAGATATGTTTTCTGCTGTAAAATAAGCATTATTCCCTTGAATCTCCAATTCTTGTACAGCTGGTGAGAGGTGATCAGTGATATTCCAGATGGACTGATTTTGTTCGAAGTTGGATATCTGAAAACGAGTGTTATTGTCTAATTGGGAACGTTTTGTTCGAATGATTTTTTGAGAGCCATAGTATTTTAATGTTCTGGGAATAGTGATTACGAAATAGTCAATCCAAGCAGCGGCCTCATTCCAAGATTTATTATAATCAAAGGATAGTTTTATTTGATTATTGGTAATCTCTTTTTGAATTATAGTTGTAATTGGATCGGAAGCATATTTATCGTCATAATTACCACTTATACTTGAGAATGGTATGGTGGATAAGGCAACATCATTTAGACCAATTTGCATACTATTTTGAAAACCTGATATGGATCGAGCAGTTGTAACAGTCTGAACAGCTAAATTATCCCCGATAATCGAACCAGGAATCGTATATTCAAATACTTTTTGAGTAGAATTCTGCATTTTATCACCCCACCATACTCTGCCTGATTTTTGATGGTTTTCTTCGTTACTCTCGTGGTATATTAAGTCTTCATACTGAGTAACTTGTTTAGTGTAACTAAGCCCTTGACCATCAGGTATTTTCGATATTCTTTTACCGCTAGAATTTCCCCAATTCATGAAGTAATACGATGCTACATCAAAGTCATGTCCCTCAGCAAAATAAGATTGATTTGATTCGTTGTATTTAATTGTTGTAGGGCTTTTTGCAAACCATAATATATAATCATCCTGGTCAAATGAATTATTATTATTATTATCTTGAATAAATATGGAGTTTTCAATTAAATCCTCTGATCTTTCTGAAATGATTAGTTCAGGAAGCATTTCACCACCGTTACCATATATTTTAAAATTTGACAGAATGATAGTGTTTGGATCAATATTATTGGATTGTAAAAATGAATAATTGATTTTGTGAACACCATCTGAAGTGACAGATAGTTTATGAAAATCTCCAGATTTTAGAACGGAGTTATAGGTTTGATCCTTTTTGTTTTTTTGATTTTTTACAGGCTTAGATATGCCCAATATATCATACTCTATATCAAATGATTTGATATATGCAGTCGCGTTTTGTATTTTTTTAATTGGAGTGACTTTAATGTTGATCAAACGTTGACCTCTATCGAAAGAAATTATTTTTTTGATTTCAAATTTTTCTGTCAGATATGGATGTAAAATTTGAGTACTTACTTTGTCAAATTCTACATTTGCAAGTCTAATATTGGACACATCAATATTATCTCCAGGGATAGTAAATGTGTAGTATGGTATCAAATAGTTGTTGTCTTGGGAAAGTTTTTCGAAACAATTAAGACACTGGAATGGCGTCAAGACTTGATGTGTTTGAAGTTCAGCGTCTCTCTTAATTAGGGGGTTTATCTTCCATTCAATAGTTATATTTTGTGCACTAACGTCAAATAATATACCTACCATAAAAAACCAGATGGTTAAAAACCTTTTAATGGGGTTAAATTTCATATAGATTAATAACTTTTTTATGCCTATCGAATCTTTAACAATTTTAAACAATTTTTATTGTGATAAACATTAAAACTTTTCAAAAGTGATACAATAATCAGATTATGTCGTCGTATTTTTATAAATGTTATATCTTTGTGAATTACAAAAATCAACTCGATGAAAAATTTTAAAGCCTTACTATACATAGTATTGACATTTGTCTTGTATTCAGATGCAAATGCTCAGGATCCAGAATTTACCCAGTTTTATGCGGCTCCAGTTTATACTAATCCAGCCATGGCTGGAACAGGCTCGTGCAACGGAGGGGGAAGAGTTGTATTGAATTATAGAAATCAGTGGCCTTCATTACCCGGTACATTTATTACTACAAGTGCTAGCTACGATCAGCATTTCGACAACATTGGAGGAGGTGTTTCTCTATTGCTTCTAGATGATAGAGCAGGTGAAGGATTGTTGAGATCTCAAACAGCTTCGGCAGGATATTCTTTTCAATTGGATGTAAATAGAAAATTTACCATGCGTTTTGGAATTGAAGGACAGTATGGACAGCGTAGTATTGATTGGCAGAGATTAAGATTTGAAGATCAGATTGACGAAAGTCAAGGATTTGTTAAGGAAACCGCTGAGACATTCAATAACAACACGGTTGGGTTTGCTAACTTTTCGACAGGTTTATTAGGTTACACTGAGCGATTTTATGCTGGGATAGCTGTCCATAATCTAATTGAACCTAATCAGTCATTTTTTGGAAATCCCGATGCAATTGTACCAAGAAGGTATACTGCTCATAGTGGTTTGGTAATTCCTCTTGATGGAAGAAAAAACCCCGAATCATCAATTTCACCTAACGTTTTATTTATGCTCCAAAATAAATTTACTCAAATGAATATTGGATTCTATTATAATAAAGGACCTTTGGTAACAGGTCTTTGGTTTAGACAAACATTTGGTGAATATGGAAATTCAGATGCCTTGATGGCCCTAGTGGGTTTTAGGAAGGATCGATTTAAATTTGGATATAGTTTTGATTTGACAGTTTCAGATGCTAGATCTGCAGCTCCAAGTTCTCACGAAATATCAACTGGAATTGAATGGTGTGCCAAAAAACCAAATAGAAAATATAGGAGGTTGACATGTCCCGATTTTTAATTGGGAAGTTAAAATTGTATAATTGCACAATATAAATTCAAGAATTTAGTTAATAAGAAAGTTCATAAATATGAGATTTAATAAACTTACAATAGCTTTACTTTCTTCATCATTGCTATTCACTGTAGCATGTAAGAAGGATAAATCAGCCAGTACCGGATGGAATTATAACGATTCTAAATGGGGTGGTTTTGAAAAACACGAATACGGAGGCCAAGAGACTGGACCTGGACTTGTTCTTGTTCATGGGGGTACTTTTACTATGGGTTCATCTGAGAATGATGTTACTGTTGACCACAACAATATTGAAAGAAAAGTTACTGTTCCTTCCTTCTACATGGATGAAACAGAAGTCACAAATAATCACTACAGAGAATACGTATATTGGTTAAAAAGAGTATATGTTGATTATCCAGAGGTTGGGATCAACGCTTTGCCAGATACAAATGTTTGGAGAAATCGATTAGCATATAATGAACCTTATGTTGATCTGTACTATCGTCATCCTGCATATCAAGATTACCCAGTAGTGGGAGTGAGTTGGCAACAAGCTACTGCTTATGCTGCTTGGAGGACAGATAGAGTAAATGAAATGATACTTATTCGTGAGGGAGTCTTAGAGCCTGAGCCTGACCAAATGAATGAGGCCAATTTTAACACTGACGCCTATTACGTAGGCCAAAGTGATGGTTTGACTTTTGGTAAACATCAAATGAAAGATTACAGAGTTAAAAAAGGTGGAACAAGACAAGTAAGAATGGAAGACGGGATTATGTTGCCAGACTATCGTTTACCAACCGAAGCGGAGTGGGAATATGCCGCTCAAGCTAATATTGGTTCCTCTACATATGAAAACATCAATCAAAAGAAAATATATTCATGGGAAGGTCTTACTGTTAGATATTCTGGTGGAGATGAAAGAGATCGTGGAAGAATTTACGGAAATATCAAAAGAGGAAAAGGTGATCAAGGTGGTATTGCAAATCGTCTTAATGATGGAGCTCTCATTACAACTTCTGTAGCTTCATATTGGCCTAATGATAATGGCCTATACAACATGAGTGGAAACGTTGCCGAGTGGGTAATGGATGTTTACAGACCATTGTCCTACGAAGATGTAAGTGATTTCAATTCATTTAGGGGTAACGTATTTGACAAGGTAAGTCTTGACCAAGATGGTATTGTTGACCTTAAAGATAGTCTTGGAAGAATCGTATATGTACCAGTAACTGAAGAAGAAAATGTTGGAAGACGAAATTACAAACGTGCTGATAATATTGGATATCTTGATGAGGAGACTTACATGGATGGTGAGCAAGGATATGAGTATGGGGTGTCAACCCTAATAGATAACCAAGCCAGAGTATATAAAGGCGGTTCATGGAATGATCGAATTTATTGGGCTTCTCCAGGTACGAGAAGACATTTAGATGAAGAGCAATCCCTAAATACCCTTGGATTTAGATGTGCAATGCATAGAGTTGGTTCACCATAAACAAATAAAATATCAAAAAAAAAGGTTGGAGAATTCTCCAACCTTTTTTTTTGATTAAGATTTTTAACAATATTCGTTATATACTTCTTTAAGATGATTTGATATCATCTCAGCTGTTCTCCCTTCAATATGATGTCTTTCAACAAAATGGACTAATTCACCATCTTTAAATAGACCAATACTTGGTGAGGATGGGGGATATGGAAGTAAATGTTTTCTTGCTTGATTAGTAGCATCTTTATCTTGACCAGCAAACACGGTATATAATTGATCAGGCTTTTTATCTCCTGTTAATGAATTTACTGCACCAGGTCTAGCACTACCTGCGGCACAACCACATACACTATTAACAACAAGCAAAGCAGTACCTTTAATGTCGTTTAGGGTACTATCAACTTGTTCTGTATCTTTCAATTCAGTAAAGCCATTATTTGTTAAATCTGCCCTCATTGGAGCAACTAATTCTTCTGGATACATAATAATTTTATTTTTTTACAAATATGCAACAAAAGGTTCTAAAGGATTGTTTATATAATATTAAATTTGCACTCAATTATTTATAAAATGACAACAAAAACAATCGCAAGATTTAAAGTTAAAGACATTTCACTTGCAGAGTGGGGCAGAAAAGAAATTGAAATTGCTGAAGCAGAAATGCCTGGTTTGATGGCACTTAGGGAAGAATTTGGAGCTGCTAAACCACTTGCAGGTGCAAGAATCGCTGGATGTCTTCATATGACTATTCAAACTGCTGTTCTCATTGAAACACTTACGGCACTTGGTGCAGAGGTTTCATGGAGTAGTTGTAATATTTTTTCAACACAAGATCAAGCTGCTGCTGCCATTGCTGCCGCTGGTATCCCTGTGTACGCTTGGAAGGGAATGAATGAAGAAGAATTTGATTGGTGTATTGAGCAGACACTCCACGCTTTTGAAGACGACAAGCCATTAAATATGATTCTTGACGATGGAGGTGACTTGACTAATATGGTTTTAGATAATTATCCTGAATTGGTGAGTGGTATTAAGGGAATATCTGAGGAAACCACAACTGGTGTATTAAGATTACATGACAGACAAAAAGCAGGCACACTTCCATTGCCAGCTATTAATATTAATGATTCGGTTACAAAATCTAAGTTTGATAACAAATATGGATGTAAAGAAAGTGCAGTAGATGCAATTAGAAGAGCTACTGATGTTATGATTGCAGGAAAAGTTGCAGTTGTTGCAGGCTATGGAGATGTAGGTAAAGGAACTGCTGCATCTCTATCAGGTGCTGGAGCAAGAGTAATTGTAACAGAAATTGATCCTATTTGTGCTTTACAGGCTGCGATGGATGGTTATGAAGTTAAGAAAATGGAAAATGCCATACCTAGAGCTCAGATTGTGGTTACCGCTACCGGTAACAAAGATATCCTAGTTGAAAAGCACTTTAAGCTCATGAACGATAAGACAATTGTTTGCAATATTGGTCACTTTGATAATGAGATTGACGTTGCATATTTGAATCAAAATTATGGGGAAACCAAATATGAGGTAAAGCCACAAGTTGATGTGTACAATGTTGATGGTAACGAAATAATACTTCTAGCAGAAGGAAGGTTGGTAAACCTTGGTTGTGCAACTGGACATCCTTCTTTTGTCATGAGTAATTCATTCACTAATCAAACATTAGCTCAATTGGAGCTTTGGAAAAATTCTGATAGTTACAAGAATGAAGTGTATGTTCTTCCAAAACATCTTGATGAAAAAGTTGCTGCTCTTCACCTTGCCAAAATTGGAGTTGAATTAGAGGAACTCAGCAAAGATCAAGCAGATTATATTGGTGTAGGAATGCAAGGCCCATATAAAGGTGAACACTATCGTTACTAATATCTAAAAATAATAATGTATCAGAAACGTCCTTACTTTTTAAGTTTGGACGTTTTATTTTATACGAGAAATTCCTGTAGATCCTTTCAGTGAATATATGGCATCAGAATCTAAAACATCATTAAAATTTAGATTTTCCTCTATCATTTGAAATCCATAATTAGATCGTAAGTATCTTTGAGTTACCCCGTTAACACCACCATTAGTAGGTTTAGGAATGATTAAATCTTCCCCTTTTTTAATTAGAATATTGCTGATTAATTCTTCGCAGATAAATCCATCATTGTTTTGAATAAACAGATAGTCTGCATTTTCATTTTTCTTATAGTTAGCAGCCAATACATAATAAATACTAGAAAGGCTTTTTACAGTTAGCCATTTAACGAATGGTTTAGGTTCTGGATAGAGTTTAATTGTACCAATTTTATGTGGTGATTTAGCCAATTCTGCTTTCAAATCCAAAGTAATTGGAATAAAAAAGGGACCATGAAATTCCTCCGAAGAATATTCGAAGGCCAATTCGTTATTTTCAGATGCATATTTCCCACCCCCTGTTCTAAAGAAGTTTAATCTAATTAACTCATTTTTAGATGATTTAAGTGAGTTTAAAAATGCTTCATCAATTTGAAAGGTAGGAATTAATTTATAGATATCAATAGCCTCTTCAATTCGTTCGAGATGTTGGTTTATAAGAGGAATCTGCCCATTAGTCACACGTATTGTCTCAAAAAAACCATCTCCATATAGAAAACCGCGATTCATAATTAGTTAAAAATCCCAGCAATTGTAGCGGTCATGAGACATGCTAAAGTACCTCCGATAAGTGATCTCAGACCTAACCTAGCTAATGTAGAACGTTGATTAGGTGCAATTGAGCCAATACCTCCAATTTGGATACCAATTGAAGCAAAATTTGAAAATCCACATAATGCGTAGGTTAAAATTACTACAGTCCTTTTTTGAATTAATGCATTTCCAACATTGTTAGCGACAATATCTTTTAATGAGAGGTAGGCTATAAATTCATTAATAACTGTCTTTTCGCCCAGAAGTTGACCAGCTAAGATGATGTCATTCAATTCTATACCAATAATCCAAGCAAGAGGAGCAAATAAATAACCGAGAATCATTTGTAAGTTGAACCCTTCATATATAGTATTTGATTGGATGATTTTGTTGAGTGATGTGAATTTCCATGAACCGATGCCATTAAAATCTCCAACCACATTAATTAATAGATAGTTGATTAAAGCAATAAAAGCCAAAAAAACTAGAATCATTCCCGCAACATTAACAGCTAGCTTTATACCGTCGGTAGTTCCCATTGATATAGCTTCAAGTGGTCCGCTTCCCATTTTCTCTTTATTAATATCAAGATTTTGATTTACTTTTTCTGTTTCTGGGAAAAGAATTTTAGCACAAACTATTGCTGCTGGTGCAGATAAGATTGAAGCTGTGAGAAGATGTTTTGCAAATTCCTGTTGAGTGGCAATATCGTCACCACCTAAAAAACCTATGAATGCAGCAAATACGCCACCAGCTATTGTAGCCATTCCTCCAGTCATCAGACACATGATCTCAGAATTAGTCATTTTAGAAATGTATGGTTTAACAATGAGCGGTGCTTCAGTTTGCCCAACAAAGATATTAGCTGCTGCTGCAAGGCTTTCAGCACCTGATAATTGCATGGTTTTACTCAATACCCAAGCAAATCCATAGACAATTTTCTGAAGAATACCCAAATAATAAAGTAATGATGTTAGTGCAGAGAAGAAAACTACCGTTGGGAGAACTTTAAAGGCAAAAACATACCCAATTGTATGTTCAACACGACCTTCTGCTCCCAGTTTAAATATTTCAGCAGAGTCTGGCCAACTTCCAAAAATAAATTGTGCTCCAGCATCTGTAAATGATAGTAATTGGGTGAAGAAACCAGCTAAAAAGGAAAAAATACTAGACATGGATATGCTAGTAAATGGGATTTGAATTTGTTTAAAAACAAGTAATGCCAATACAAATTGGATTAGAATTCCTGTGATGACTAGCTTCCAGTTAATATTCTTTTTATGTTTACTAAAAAGGCAGGCGATCCCCACAAGCATAATCAACCCTAAAAGACCTCTGATTATCTCCATTAAAGATTTAATTGTTATTTGGCGGTAAATATAAATTAAATCGCTCGACTATAATTTAATTCTAGTCAGTATTCAATAGAATGAATAATTTTAATAAATATTTATCGTAGTTAAATCATCTGATAGGTTTATTCTGATAGACTTTTAAGTAAATTTTTGGCCTTATATCATACTAATTTTTATGGGTTACTATACTAATAAATCAATTTATAATATTCTAATTACTGCTAGTTTTTATAAAATCTATACTAGCTATCTTCTGTCCTAAAAGAAGTAAGTTACCTTACTTTTGTGAAGATTAGTATTAGGATATGCAAGATCAAAAACCGTATTCACCTATTCATAAAGTAAGAATTGTAACAGCAGCTTCTTTATTTGATGGCCATGATGCAGCGATCAACGTAATGAGACGTATTATTCAATCTAGTGGCTGTGAGGTCATTCATCTTGGGCATGATAGAAGTGCCGAAGAAGTTGTTAATACAGCTATTCAAGAAGATGCTAATGCGATAGCAATGACTAGTTATCAAGGTGGTCATAATGAATATTTTAAATATATGCGGGACCTTTTACTTGAAAAAGGTGCAGGTCATATTAAACTTTTTGGTGGTGGAGGAGGAACTATTCTTCCATCAGAGATTAAAGATTTAGAGGATTATGGCATAGCTAAAATTTATCATCCAGATGATGGAAGATCTATGGGGCTTCAGGGTATGATTAATGATTTAGTTCAAAAATCAGACTATCCAATTGGAAAAGAATTGAGTGGAGAAGTCAAATCATTTAGATTAAAAAATAAAATGTCCATTGCTCGAGTAATCTCAGCAGCTGAGAATTTTCCTAAGGAAAATCAAGGTTTTTTTAATCAAATAAGGGAGGAAGCTCAATCAATTTCTACTCCAGTTCTTGGAATAACAGGTACAGGAGGAGCAGGGAAAAGTAGTCTTGTGGATGAATTAGTTAGAAGATTTTTAATTGATTTTTCAAAAAAAAATATTGCAATTATATCGGTTGACCCTTCCAAGAGAAGAACAGGTGGAGCCTTACTAGGAGATCGTATCCGAATGAATAGTATTCGTAATGATCGGGTCTATATGCGTTCGTTGGCAACTAGACAAGCCAATCTGGCATTGTCTGCTCATATTGATGTTACAAAAGACATCCTGAAAGTGGCGGGTTATGATTTAATTATACTAGAAACTTCTGGAATTGGTCAAAGTGATACGGAGATAACAGATCACAGTGATGTGAGCTTGTATGTTATGACCCCTGAATATGGTGCAGCTACTCAGTTAGAGAAAATTGATATGCTTGATTTTGCAGATGTAATTGCACTGAACAAATTTGATAAGCGGGGTGCATTAGATGCATTAAGAGACGTCAAAAAACAATTCCAACGCAATCACAAGTTATTTGACCAAGACCCTGATAAAATGCCTGTTTATGGAACAATCGCTAGTCAATTCAATGACCCTGGTGTAAATGCCTTGTATGCAACAGTTATTCAGACAATTCAGGATAAAACATCCTCTGATTTATCAACTTCATTCAATACAAATCAAGAACTAAGCGAAAAAATATATATCATTCCACCTAAACGAGTTCGGTATCTATCAGAAATTGCAGAAAACAACCGGAATTATAATGATTGGGTAAAACAACAATCTGAAATTGCTCAGAAACTCTATGGTATCCATAAGACAATTAGTACAATAAAAGAGGCTAAATTGTCAGATTCTGACCGTATGATCAAGGACTTGAATGAGACCTATGAAAAAGTTTCATTGAATTTTGATCCTAAATTACAAGTTATTATTGATGAGTGGGACCAAACCAAAGAATCATATTCTAACGATGTATTTACTTATTTAGTCAGAGGAAAAGAGATAAAAGTTGCGACAAAAATAAATTCACTTTCTCATCAAAAAATAAGTAAGGTGTGCTTACCTAAATATGAAGCGTGGGGAGATGTCTTGCATTGGAACCTTCAAGAAAATGTTCCGGGTAAATTCCCTTTTACTGCAGGTATTTATCCTTTTAAACGTCAAGGTGAAGATCCAACTCGAATGTTTGCAGGAGAGGGTGGACCCGAAAGAACGAATAAACGATTCCACTACTTAAGTAGCAATATGCCAGCTAAACGACTAAGTACTGCATTCGATTCGGTTACTTTGTATGGCAATGACCCAGATTATCGTCCTGATATATATGGTAAAATTGGTAATGCCGGGGTGAGTATTTGTTGTTTAGATGATGCCAAAAAACTTTATTCTGGCTTTGATTTGGCAGACCCTAAAACTTCGGTAAGTATGACTATCAATGGTCCAGCACCAATGCTATTGGGATATTTTATGAACGCCGCTATTGATCAACAATGTGAAAAATATATCAAGGAGAATAAGTTAGAAGAAGTAATTAAGAACAAAATTGAAACTCATTTTTCGGACAGAGGCACCTCTCAACCTCAATATCATGGAGAACTACCCGATGGAAACAATGGTTTAGGTCTTATGTTATTGGGTGTCACAGGGGATATGGTTCTTCCAAAGAATGTTTATTCTTCTATCAAAGCAGAAACTTTAAAACAAGTAAGAGGAACTGTTCAGGCGGATATTCTTAAAGAGGATCAAGCACAAAATACGTGTATTTTTTCAACTGAATTTGCACTTCGTCTGATGGGTGATGTTCAACAGTATTTTACAGATAAGGGAGTGAGAAATTTTTATTCTGTTTCTATATCTGGTTATCACATAGCAGAAGCTGGTGCTAACCCAATAACTCAGCTTGCTTTTACGTTAGCTAATGGGTTTACCTATGTAGAGTACTACCTCAGTAGAGGAATGGATATTAATGATTTTGGACCCAATCTTTCATTTTTCTTTTCGAATGGAATAGACCCTGAATATGCTGTAATAGGCCGAGTGGCACGTAAAATATGGGCGAAAGCAATGAAATTAAAATACGGTGCAAATGAACGAAGTCAAATGTTGAAATATCATATCCAAACTAGTGGTAGAAGTCTACATGCACAAGAAATTGATTTTAATGACATCAGAACAACACTTCAAGCTTTGTATGCCATTTATGATAATTGTAACTCTTTACATACCAATGCTTATGATGAGGCGATTACTACACCTACAGAGGAAAGTGTTCGAAGAGCCGTTGCGATACAATTAATTATTAATAATGAGTTGGGTCTAGCCAAAAACGAAAACCCAATGCAGGGTTCATTTATTACAGAAGAACTTACTGATTTGGTAGAAGAGGCAGTACTTGCAGAATTTGATCGAATTACTGATCGTGGTGGGGTTCTTGGTGCGATGGAAACCATGTATCAACGCAGTAAGATTCAGGAAGAAAGTTTACATTATGAAACGCTTAAGCACAATGGAGATTTCCCAATCATTGGTGTGAATACCTTTTTAAACAGCAAGGGGTCACCCACCATTTTACCGAAAGAAGTAATTCGAGCAACTGAAGATGAGAAGAAGATTCAAATTAATACGTTAGAGGGTTTAAACACGTGTTATGAATTAGAATCACAAAATCAGTTAAAGCAAGTTCAACAAACTGCATTGAATAATCAGAATCTTTTCGAGGCATTAATGGAGGCTTGTAAGATATGTTCGTTGGGACAGATTACAAACGCCCTTTTTGAAGTAGGGGGGCAATATCGCCGAAATATGTAATCATTTTTGGAGGCTTTATGCTAGTTTTGCATGAATGAAGTCAGTTCAATCTACGTTTCTTCTATTTTTTTTAATCTTCTATAATACAGCTTTAGCTTGGGGACCAACAGGTCATCGTGTAGTAGGTTACGTAGCACAAAAGCACCTAACTAAAAAGGCTAGTAAAAAAGTGAATGATATTTTACAATTGTATTCATTAGAAATGTGTGGTAACTACATGGATTTTATTCGTTCAGATACCAATTATAGACATATGAATAGTTGGCATTATGTGAGTATACCTGATGGAATGAACTATCATGAATCTAATAAAAATCCAAAAGGGGACGTTATCAATACTATCGAAAAATTGATAATTGAGTTGAAGAAAAAAGAATTTAAAATATTTGAGAATGAAGAGTTTGCTATTATGGCTCTTGTTCACATGGTTGGAGACATTCATCAACCCTTACATGTGGGATTGTCTGAAGATCGTGGAGGAAATAAAGTGAAATTAGAATGGTTTGGTGAAAAAACAAACTTACATCGCATTTGGGATACGGATATGATTGATCATTTAAAATTAAGTTATCGTGAACTAGGTGATCAAGTTGATAGAAATATAACGTCAACTCAAGTAGCTAATTGGCAGTCTACCTCAGTCAGAGATTGGGCAGAAGAAAGTCAAAAACTTCGATCTTCGTGCTATGATTTTGGAGACAAAAAGAGATTAGGTTATGGTTATATTTTCAGGCATAAACAAACCATTCACCTAAGATTAGAGCAAGCAGGAGTCAGGCTTGCAGGATTATTAAATCAAATCTACGATTAGTGTCCGCCTAGATTTACGGCGAGCAAAGCAACAATTAGACCGATTAGTATAGCAATTAGCTTGTATTTTCCGTAATTATGACTCTCGTTATTTTCAAAAAGAATGGTTGTGCTGATATGAAGAAATACACCAATGACAACTGCAATGAGAGTACTGAAAATTTCTGCATAATCCACTAATTGATGACCAACTACCATTCCCAAGGGAACCATAAAGGCATAAAGTGTAATCCATAAATAATTAGTTTTATTTTTAGAAAAGACACTTTTCAGCACCACTGCTAATGCAAATGCCGCAGGCAGCTCATGAAGCCCAATGGCAAATACCAAATTGTTTTGAATGCTCTCAGAAAATGTATCTCCTCCAATACCAAGTCCTTCAATAAAAGCATGCATACTAAGTGCTAAAAATATGGATATTGGGAAGCCTTTTTTGAATTCATGAAAGTGAAGATGTCCGTGTTCAATACCTTTGGTGAAAAAATCAACTATAATTTGTAAGAAAAAGCCAGCTAGAATATAGTACCCCGCTTGATGACCTATTTTCTCATAAACTTCAGGAATGAGATTAAGAATAGTGATGGATATTAAGAAAGCACCACTAAAAGCTAAAAATAATTTTAGTTGACGTGTTTTTTTGCTTTGAAGGGTTAGTCCTGTAAAGCCTCCAAAGAATGGAAAGAAGAAAAGCAAAAAAATCCACCAAAATTGCATGGCTGCAATTTTAATCAAATGTGCTCAGTATAGCAGAGCCTTTGTTAAATTTATATAAAAATTATTCATCCAGATGATCTGGAAGCTCAAAAACCGATGGGTTATCTAATTCATTACCAGCAATTCCTTTAATATTTCCAAAAAGAGAAGAGATATTTTCTTGAACCGTCCATATTTGTCTTTCACGAGTTGCCCAATTTTTCATCATTATTTTCTTTTCGGTGTTTAATTGGTTAATCATACTGTCATAATTTTGAACGATTTGTTCGATATTGTGAATAAACTCATTGCTAGTCAAGTATTTGTATAGCAATTCCATTTTATCTCCTTTATTATCCTCCATTGAACGAACAGATTGCGTTTTAATAATCATTTCACGTAAAACAAGGGATAAACTTTTAACCTCATGAAAACCACATATCCAAACTCCGTCTTTCAGACCAAAACGATCCATTCCGGTTGGGTAGGTTTCCGTTACGATTACTGCAATATCAGCCTTACAGTTCATCTGATCCTGTTTCAGTTTGTTAATCCAATCTCCAGCAAAACTTTTGGTTCGCTTACTTTCGTATACAATAGAACCACATTCTTGTTGACGTTGATTTCTAACGACTTGAATGCAATCCGCACCTCGAACTCCTTTTGGTACTTCTTTAATTATATCAAATGGATAGCTGGTTGCAAGTAGATTTTCTAATGCCAATTCTTGTACCTCACCTTGAAGTTGCATACTTCCTTGTTCGGCTTTTCGCTTCATTTCTTCTGCAAGCTTTTTATTGTCCTCAATTTGTTTGAGCAATTTTATTTTTTCGAGTTCGAATTCTTCACGTTCTTTCGCTCGAGCTTTTTGCTCAATTTCTTGCTGTTTGTCGAGCATTTTTTTATCAATATCAAGTTGTAAGTTTTCAGTTTTTTCTTGAAGCTCTCTTTCTTTTCTTTTAAGTTCTACCTCATTGGTTCTCAGCTTTTTATTGTCTTCTTTTCTCTGATCATTTTCTTCTTTTAATGATCGGATTTGTTCTTCAAAGGATTCAAGTGTTTGTTTTTTTATGGTTTCTTTTTCTTTGAGTAATTGTTGTTTTAATTTTTCTTGAAAAAGTTCATTTTCTTTTTTCTTTTTTTGTTCAAATGCGTCTACTTCTATGTTGAGTTTTGCTTGTTCTTTCTGAAGTCGAAGTGTTTGCTCTGCAAGTTTATTTTCATATTCTTTTTTGAAGTGAGCCTGCACTTTTCCGCTTAGCACTTCTTCCACATCAAAATTACTTCCACAATGGGGGCATCTTATTTCATCTATCATACCAGTTTCAAATTTAGATAAAAAGATAATTTGAAACATGATTATGCCTCATTTATCAAGACTGACAGAGTATTCTCTTCTAAATATCCAAATAAGCATAAGCCAATTTGATGGTCCCATAGTCTATTTTACCGCCTAATTCTTTGAAGATAATACTCGATTTGATTCGACCATCGGGACTATAGTTCTCTTCGTTTCCATTATCTGACTCTGAATATATTTTTTTTATACGGTCCATAAGTACCTCATCAGGTTTGTATAGTTCAATATTAATGTCTGGATAGGTGTCTGATATTTTTAAAATATGCCCTTGAATCGTGGTGAGGGCCATTCCTCTCTGGTCACTGATTTCGTGTAACGATTTTCCTTCTTTAATCAGTTCAATCGTTTGCTCATAGGTAGAGATCTTTTTTTCTTTAGCTTGCGTTTTGGATTTGTGTTTTTTGATTTCTTTTGGATCGGTGGTTCCGCCACTAGCGATGATATGACTCTTCCAGTCTTTTTCAAAATCAGATTCTGGAAGATTATCAATTTCTTGACTTAGCTCCTGAAATCGTTGGTCTGCTTTTAGAGCTAAAGCGTCTACTTCGATAGCCATGCGATTAACACCTAGTAATTTGAGTCCGTTTAGGTCCTTCAATCGAGATAGGGCAACATATCCTTGTCCCGGCTCAAATGCCTTGCTTAGATCAATTTCTGCAGCTTCGAGTGTCATTCCCTGACTTTTGTGCACTGTAATAGCCCACGCAAGTCGGAGAGGTACTTGCTCAAAACTCACTAATGGAGTTCCTTTCTCATTATTTATTGACCAGATATCTGGTTTAGCAAGAATCTTGCGTTTATCCATGAGTTGAACCAAGGGGAAGGGTCCATTATCATCCATATCTTTTTTAAAGTCAACGACTACACCCAACGTTCCGTTCATGATGGCTCGTTCATGGTTGTTTTTAAGAAACATGACTTTAGCTCCCTTTTTAAGAATTAGTTTATCTTGAACAATCAAAGATTTCACAAAGGATTCCATCATTTTTTGGTTCCCTTTTTTAGTTGCAAAAAACTCCCATTTTTCTTCATCCAATTCTGCTAATTCTTTTTCATTCATGGCATCCACATCGGCATTGTGAGAATACAGCTTGGTTGGTTCTATGGTGTGCTCATTAAAGCGAGTTTCCTGGAGTAATTGAACCCCAGATTCATCAATTTCATTACCTCTAATTTGATTTAAAATGGTATTTAATTCGTTCTTATTTTGACGATATTGTTCAGTTAAGTAACATACTACAGGAGCAGCTTCCACCCATGCCTTGCTCATGAAGGCAAATTTTTCACGGCTGGGTATTGCTTCTTTACTGACGGGAGGAAGTTGAAAAAAGTCTCCTGCAAACACAACTTGCATACCTCCAAAAGGTTGGGCAGAATTTCTCATATATTTCAACGCTTGGTTAATCATATCCAATTGGTTGCGATGGAGCATGGATATTTCATCAATGATAAGGACATGGGTTTTTGAAATATTTTTTGTCAAATACTGCTTTCCTTGCATGGATTTTAAATCGCTATGTGTAAGCGTATTTTTTATTCCGATTCCGCTCCATGAGTGAATGGTTGTCCCATTCATATGAGTAGCGGCAATACCTGTACTAGCCGTTATAGCAACAGGAACTTTATATTCTTTGAGCCATTGGATATAGGCATTTAAGGTATATGTTTTTCCTGTTCCTGCACTGCCGGTTAGGAACACATTTTTACCTGATTTAAGAATAGATAGAGCTTTTTCTTGAAACATAATTTAGTTTGATTTCATAATTTTTTGGAGTCCATTTAGGATAACCCAACCGATGAATATTCCTGAAATTGCACCAACAATAACATCTCCAGGATAGTGTTTCCCAACATATATTTGAGCAAATGATATGAGTCCTGCCCAGATGTAAAATATGCAAGCTGAATAACTATAGTTGAATGACTTTTTGAAAAACCAACTCAAAATAACAGCCAATCCAAAGTGGTTAGTAGCATGAGATGAAATAAAGCCATATTGACCACCACAGTCAATTAAACTTCTGATATATTGACTGATCGATGGTTCGTGACAAGGGCGAAGGCGTTCAAAGTAGGGCTTCATGAATCCAGCAGAAAACTGATCAGTTAGGGCAACAACGAAAATAGCTGATAGTAAAATGTAAAATCCTTGTGTTTTGTACTTTTTGAAAATAAAATAGATAAAAACGATGTATAGTGGTATCCATGTTTTTGCATTTCGAATAATAGGCATTAACCCATCAAACAATGTGTTTGCAAGGTCATGGTGAATGGTTATAAACAAACGTTGGTCGATATCTACAAGAGATTCAATCATTTACTAAGTACTAAGATAAATCTGTTAGATGTATGCAAATCAAAGGGAGCCAATTGATAATTCCCAAATTTTTCTTGAACAGAAAAACCACAGTTTTCCATCATTTTAATCAATTCATCTGGATGAAGAGCTCTTACTTCTTCACGGTATTGATGAAGATTCCCATTTGCCTTGAAAGAAATATTTTTTGTAATTACACCATCAATAAGTTCACGTTTGATATGAAAATAGATCGATTCTTTTTGGATGGTTTCTTCAGCAACTAAATGATTGAGCACGTATTTGGTATTCATAAAATCAAAAATGAAAAGGCCTTCTTCCCTTAGTCCATTGTAGATATTTCGAAGTGTTGTTTGATGTTCCTCTAGTGTTTCAAAATATCCAAAACTAGTGAAAAGGTTGAAGATGTAATCATATAATTTTGGTAATTCATTTCTCATGTCGTGGGTGTAGAAATGTAGGCGATCATTTTCAAATTGCTTTGCATGTCGGATGCTGTTTTTTGAATAGTCACAACCTTCTACGAATGCACCCATTTTATTAAGTTGGATGCTGTGTCGACCTTTGCCACATGCTAAATCAAGCATGGTCTGATTGGATGAGGGGCTGAGGTATTGGTATATTTTTTTGACAAAGTTCTCTGCTTCGGTCTGATCCCGATCTTTATAAAGCAAGTGATAATATTCACTATCAAACCAAGTCTTAAACCATTCACTCATTAAGCAAAGGTAGTCTTATGATTAGCTCAAAAAAATTGTGATTTTAAAGTATGCTATTTTTTAGTTTTGTGTAACTTTTCCTTTGGGTTGATCAGTGATAGTACTTCACTAAAAATCCAATCGTTTCATTGCTCTCAGAATGAGCTTATTTTCATCGTAGATGTCATAGCATTGGTGCGCATTCCAATCTCGGTCAAAATAGACGGTCCGATAATCAAAATACAATGGCATAGACTTATTTAGTCTGAGAAGTGTGGTTTCCTCAAGGGGTTGAATAAGTGCAGTAGTATCTTCTGGATCATAGTCCTCTAAGCGTTTTTCGTCCATGGGTGGCAATCCCATCATGATTCTAAAATCATCAGGATTATATTCCTTGCTATTTTGCATCATGAATTCTCCAAATAGTATGGGATCCTCTAGCCTAACACAACCATGACTCACAGCACGTTGAGTAAGTTTAAAGGCTCGTTTATTTGGGGTGTCATGCAGGTAAATACTGAACGGGTTATTAAACATAAACTTGACCGTTCCTAATGCATTTTTTGGTCCTGGGTCTTGAACAATTTGATAGGGGATTTTCATTTTATTGATTCTTGCCCAATTAATAGTATCTCCATTAATGAGGGAATCACCAAAGTAAACTTTATGTCCTGTTCTACTTAAATGTTCGGGGTCTCTAATCAACTTCCACCACATTTCGTTTCGAATAATACTATATGGAATCGTCCATGTAGGGTTGATTACCAAATATGTAATCTCACTGGCAATTTGTGGAGTTTCCATGTTTTTTGGAATTTTATGAACTTTACCGCTATCGGTATAGTTCTGAACCAGTATTTCGTAGTTGTCAGGAAGGTTTTTGCCAATACAGACTTTGAATGATCGGGTGCTATCTTTCCAGTTTAGATCAATGATGTATTCAGGTAGATTAATGTAAACAAATGGACGTTTGTTTGGCATATTAAACCACCGTTGTCGTTCTAAGTTTGCTCGTATTTGTTGGATGAAGTCTGTGGGAGTAGCATTGATAACTTGATAGGTCTTGTACCCCATAATACCATCAGGTGTTAAGCTATATTTTTCTTGAATTTGTCGAATGTATCGCTCAAGTTTTCTTGTGTAAACTTGCGTGTCTTTAAGTTGGTGAATTGTGGTGTCTGGGAGATTTTTTTCTTTGAGCTTGCTAATAATATCAGAAATTATAGACAAACTATCTCCACGTTCAATTTTTGGATAAGCAGAAAAATCAATTTTAGTCGTTCTTAATTTTTTGATTTTATCTTGTTCAATTTGAAGAATTTTTAAAAGCTCTTGATAGGTGGTATCTTCCTTATGCAAATGGTTAAGCACAGATATCTTGTCTCTCTCTATAAGAAATGATTGGTAATCAAGTTCTTTAATATTATTAAGGGGTAGGAGATATGATTTGCCAAAAACATTTTTAGGTCTGGTGCGACCATTTGCGATATCTTCATACATTCGGATGAAGGAGTTGGAAATAATCAACTCACAAGATGCCAATATCTGGTATGCTTTCTTACTAGATTTCAATGAGTCAATTTGTTTGCGATAATAATCTACTATTGGTAAGAAATAGTAGTGAGTGTCCATACCATGCTTTTGGCTATATCGAAAGGTATTTTCTAAAGAGGCCCAGCTTAAGCTATCTCCTCTTAGAGCGTTACACCATAAGGGTTTATTATTTCTGTTCGAATAAATGTGCTTTAATGTGTCTTTAAAAACGAGGTAGTCATCACATATTATTTCAATAGACTCATTAAATTGATTTTCGATATAGTAGGCAAGTGAATCCTCTGTGAGAACGATTTTGATATCCTCTGATTCAATGATAATGGGTTGTTTTTTACAGCCAAAAAAAGCTAATGAAATGAGTATGAAAAAGATTGTTCTAAGATGACTAAGCTTACTCATGCTTAAAACAAAGTTATAAGAATTAAATTACCAAGTCTTCAACAGTAAGGTAAATTTCAGTATTTAGAATCTTAGAATTATTGATATAATAGGAGGTAGGATGGTAAATGAAAAGACAGCTACCTCCTTTAATAGTGTCGATTATTTTTTTGTTGGATGCTATTGATACAGCAGGACATCCAAAACTTCTTCCAATTCTTTCATTGCGACTAACAATGTTTTTTGAAATATAATTAGCACCATGAATCACAATTCCACGTGAGAATGCATTGGTATTGTAGTTTTTTTCCAAACCATGTAATTTGAGCGATAGGTTATTTCTTCCATGATACGGTCCACCTGTAATGTAAAATCCTAGCGAACTTTTTTTACTGCTGTATTGATTACTGAATGAAGTAGCATAATCGTTGCCGCTTCTTTTGCCATGAGCAACCCATTCATTGAACTTTACAGTCTGGTGAGACAAGTCCAATACCCATAAACGTTTATTGTTGCAGTACTTGGAAAAATCTATAATTGTTAGAAATTGAGTGTCTGATAATTCCTGTGTATGTTTCAGGTGCATATAACCCCTCAACGCCATAGAGAATGTTTTATAAGGGATTGTATCTTGACCTGATTCGTATGAGATATTTTGATGAATACGTCGTGTGAATGACTTAAATTCTTCAGATTTAATCGTGATTAACTTTTTACCATCTTTATCTTTTAGGCCATCACCGAATGAAGGAGCTGTTTTGACCTTAAAAGCAGTAGACGAAGTAAGAATTAGAACACAGGCTAAACTTTTAGTTAGTGCGGATTTAAATGAATCCATGATTAACGGATTAGCGTTTAGCCTGTGTCTCATTTTATTTTATGGTAGCATCCTGGTATGCTACTGTTTTATTTTTTTTACTGCAGCAAGATGATTTTTTTTCAGATTGAATTGAAGTTTCTTCAGTAGCACCTTCATGGGAAGCCTCTGATAAGTGTCCCCCAAGAATTGGAGCAATAATTAGACCAATTAAGCATGTAAGTTTAATCAAGATATTCATTGATGGTCCAGAAGTATCTTTAAAAGGATCACCCACAGTATCACCAGTAACGGCAGCTTTGTGTGCATCAGAACCTTTATAAGTCATCTCTCCATTAATTTCAACACCTGCTTCAAATGATTTTTTAGCATTATCCCATGCACCACCAGCATTATTTTGAAAAATAGCCCAAAGTACACCACTAACAGTAACTCCAGCCATGTATCCTCCAAGCATTTCTGCAACGAGTTGATTGTTTTCGGGATAAACAAGTTTACCGATAACCACTACAGCAATTGGAAACCCAATGGTCAATATACCGGGTAACATCATTTCTTTAAGTGATGCTTTGGTTGAAATATCAACACATTTACCATAGTCTGGTTTACCAGTACCTTCCATGATGCCAGCAATATCTCTAAATTGACGTCTAACTTCTTCTACCATTTCCATGGCAGCTTTACCAACAGCATTCATAGCAAGAGCAGAGAATACAACAGGAATCATCGCACCCACAAAAAGCATTGCCAACACAGGAGCTTTAAAGATATTAATACCATCTATACCTGTGAAAGTTACATAAGCAGCAAATAATGCCAATGAAGTCAGTGCAGCAGAGGCAATAGCAAATCCTTTTCCAGTAGCAGCAGTTGTATTTCCGACAGAATCTAATATGTCTGTTCTTTCTCGAACAATAGGTTCTTGTTCGCTCATCTCAGCAATACCACCAGCATTATCAGCAATTGGTCCGAAAGCATCAATAGCTAACTGCATAGCAGTAGTAGCCATCATGGCAGATGCTGCAAGTGCAACACCATAAAATCCTGCAAATGCATATGATGCCCAAATAGCACCAGCAAATAATAATACTGATGAAAAAGTAGATATCATACCTGTTGCCAGACCAGCAATAATATTTGTTCCAGCACCAGTGCTTGATTGTTGTACTATTTTTAAGATTGGTCTTTTACCAAGACCTGTGTAATATTCTGTGAATGAAGAAATAGCTGCTCCTACAATCAAACCAACTACAGTTGCAAAGAAAACTCTACTAGAGCTTATTGATTTAAGTCCTTCGCCAAAGAAATTCATTTGCATTGTATCGGGAAGCATCCATACTACTAATCCATAACAAGCAATCAGTACTAGAAATATAGAAGTCCAGTTACCAATATTCAATGCTTTTTGCACATCGGCTTCTTTTGCATCGTTACTCGATATTTTTACAAGGAAAGTTCCAATAATTGAAATAATAATACCTGCTCCTGCAATAGCGATAGGAAGTAAAACAGGTCCAATTCCGCCAAAAATATCTGAAACAGATCCGCCCATGTCACTGATGACGTAATTTCCGAGTACCATGGCTGCAAGTACAGTGGCAACGTAAGAACCGAATAAATCAGCACCCATTCCAGCCACGTCACCTACGTTGTCTCCCACATTATCAGCAATAGTTGCTGGGTTACGAGGATCGTCCTCAGGGATGCCAGCTTCTACCTTACCTACCAAGTCCGCACCAACATCAGCAGCTTTTGTATAAATACCTCCACCTACACGAGCAAAAAGTGCAATAGATTCAGCTCCTAGAGAAAAGCCAGCAAGTGTTTCAAGTACTACCGTCATATCTGCAGTGGATGTCCAGACACCTCCCATGAATACGTTAAAGAATAGTATAAATAATAAGGTTAAGCCTAATACAGCAAGTCCTGCAACACCAAGACCCATAACCGTTCCACCTCCGAAAGAAATATTCAGAGCATTAGGTAAGCTAGTCTTAGCAGCTTGAGTTGTACGTACATTAGTTTTAGTTGCAATTTTCATTCCCATATTACCAGCAAGTGCAGAGAAAACAGCACCTATAATAAATGCAGGAATGATTAGATAATCAGTTGTTGGAACGAAAAACGCAATACCAGCAAGAATAATACTTGCTCCCACCACGAAATAAGCAAGAAGTCTATATTCTGCCTTAAGAAATGCTAACGCACCTTCATAAATGTGGTCTGCAATTTCTTTCATTTTTCCGTCACCTGCATCTTGTTTCATAACCCACTGTTTTTTGTAAGTCATGTAAAGAAGTCCTAGAATTGCCATTGCTATTGGCATGTAAATCATCATTGATCCCATAAGATTATTTTTCTATTTGTTTTTGCAATTTTATTAAAGCCCGCAAAGATAAGATTTATATCATAATACATGCTTAATAAATATTGAATTAAAAAATAACGAATTATTGCGTTTAATATGGCATAAGTAGAACCATAAAATCAATAGGTAAGATGCTTTAAACAATGTTGTGTTTTGAATGTTATTTAATTACTATTTTCTGAGTTAACAAGTATTAAATAATCTTATTTTCGCAACCCTAAATGGAGCATATCCGAAATTTTTGCATAATAGCACATATCGACCATGGTAAAAGTACCCTCGCTGATCGATTACTTCAAACAACAGGTACAGTAAGTGATCGTGATATGAAAGAGCAAACCCTGGATGACATGGATATTGAGCGTGAGCGTGGCATCACCATTAAATCGCATGCCATTCAAATGGATTATACCCATGAAGGAGAAAAGTATGTATTGAATTTAATTGATACTCCAGGGCATGTGGATTTTAGCTACGAAGTGAGCCGAAGTATTGCTGCCTGTGAGGGAGCTTTACTCATTGTTGATGCAGCCCAGGGAATTCAAGCTCAAACCATATCCAATCTTTATCTGGCATTGGAGCACGAACTTGAAATTATCCCAATTCTAAATAAGATGGATCTACCAGGTGCGATGCCTGAAGAAGTTAAGGATCAGATTGAAGAGCTTATTTTGTGTGATAGAGAGGATATTATTGCTGCAAGTGGTAAAACAGGAATGGGTGTTCAAGATATACTATCCGCAATAATTCATAAAATTCCCCCGCCTCAAGGGAACTCAAATGCTCCATTAAAAGCACTTATATTCGATTCGGTATTTAATCCATTTAGAGGAATTATTGCATATTTCAGAATAGTTGATGGAGAATTGAACAAAGGAGACAATATTCAATTTATTAATACCCAAAAAAGTTATTTCGCTGATGAAATTGGTGTACTGCGACTGGAACAAGAACCCAAAGAAGTAGTTAAAACAGGAGATGTTGGTTACATCATTTCTGGAATTAAGGAAGCCAAAGAAGTTAAAGTGGGTGATACCATAACGCTCCTCAAAGATCAAACTCCAGAGGCAATTCAAGGATTTGAAGATGTTAAACCAATGGTTTTTGCAGGAATCTACCCTGTAGATACTGAAGACTTTGAAGAGTTAAGAGATTCCATGAGTAAGCTTCAGTTAAATGATGCGAGTTTAGTATTCGAACCTGAAAGTTCTGCCGCATTAGGGTTTGGTTTTCGATGTGGTTTTTTAGGAATGCTTCACATGGAAATTATTCAAGAACGTTTGGAGCGAGAGTTCGGAATGACAGTCATTACAACTGTTCCCAACGTGAGTTATCATGCGTATCTTAAAAAAGATCCTGATAAGATAGTTATTGTCAATAATCCAACTGATTTACCAGAACCTAATTATTTGGATCGGGTTGAAGAACCATATATCAATGCTCAAGTAATAACATCAGCTGATTATGTAGGATCGATAATGTCTCTATGTATCGACAAGCGAGGTATTTTGAAAAATCAAGTTTATTTAACATCAAATCGAGTTGAATTGACTTTTGAAATGCCAATGGCTGAGGTAGTTTTTGATTTTTATGACAAACTTAAGAGTGTAAGTAGAGGATATGCAAGTTTTGATTATCATCCGATAGGGTACAGACAGAGTGTACTTGTAAAATTGGATATCCTACTGAATGCCAAGGTGGTAGATGCACTTTCAGCAGTTATACATCGTGATAAAGCATACGAATTTGGAAAGAAGATTTGTGAAAAACTGAGAGAGTTAATTCCACGTCATC
>CAJWLP010000008.1 GCA_913043145.1 uncultured Bacteroidota bacterium | reverse complement strand
GCTATTTGTTTACTGGTAGTCAGCATAGTGCAAATAAAACAACAAAATATGGGTTCTGAAATTTAGTTTAGATATGATGTATTTTTAAAACAAACGCAAATAAGTGCCACTCTTGTACCCATACCCTTTGGGACTTATGTATTGATAGGAAGGATTATACAGTGTTTCATTATTTGAGTTTACCAAGCCATACTCGTTATTCAATTTTATGATAATGATATTTTGATTAACTAAATAAGGAGGTAAGGAATAAATAACGGGCAGTTTTAATTTGCCTTCTATGTCATAAGCTCCCCAAAGACCTCTTTGAGATTGTACCAAAATAAGTCCAAATTTAGGCATCCGAACACGAACATAAATATTGGGCAATATCAGCTTCATTTGCCTTGTCAAAATATTCTGATAAACACTGTCTCCCACCAAGGCAAATCCATTTTTAAAATTACTCGCAAAGGCAAATCTATAAGGTGTCAATAATCTACCATCAGAGTTTAAATAGCCATACAAATCTCCTTCGGCTACATAAAACAATCCCTCAGAAAGCTCACTTACTTCAGAAAATCGATAACTGCTAATTTGCTGACCATTTTTAAAAATCGCCCTCTTGCGATTATTGGGGTGCTTTTTTACATTCCAAGATTGGGAATAGCCCCACAATCCAATAAATAAAAATAATACGAACCCTTTTCTCATTCTAAAACATTAAATTTAAGTTCATCCCCAACAAACCAGTACCCATTTAACATAATAGCAATAAACGATAGGGTATATTTATGCTTTCTACGTTGATAATATTGCGTGACATAACAATACTGATTTCCATCTTCATCGCTACCATGATCGAAATTTAAATCAGTTCGTGCGAGCTTTTTAAAATTTATTTTCAACTTATTAGTTGTTTTTAAAATTTTACGATAATCCCGTTGTAAACTAAGTAAAATCATCTGCTGTTTAAAAATTACCTGATCATTCCTAAATTGAATATCCATGGTATCAAACGTTCCCTTCAAAAATTTAACATCAGGCACAAAAGGTTTGATAATCTCCAGATTCATCTGAGGTATTGCTTTATAAAACGTATCACATAGTGCAGGCAATTCTTTGTGTAAAATACAATTAAATGCCGAACTGTCTTGCCTTTGACCTTTTAATACATACAATTGAGCATTTACGATTACACACGATTGCAAAAAAATAACCAAAAAGAATTGTCGGTAATCCATGATCGATTACAAATTTATTTAGAATTTGGATAATGCATTCATCGATTAATTATTCATCAAGTATAAGCATTGCATGAAGTTAAATATGATAATTTTGTGCTAATGAATTTAAACAAACTTTTAGTATTTTTCTTTTTGTTGATTATTTTTAATGGTTGTTCAACAACTAAAAATGAAAATAAACCATTAACTATTGTCACAACAACAGGAATATTGGGGGATTGTGTCGCTCAAATTATTGATGGTCAAGCTGAGGTGATTTCTATTATGGGAGCTGGAGTAGATCCACACTTATACAAAGCATCGCAAGGTGATATATCAAAACTATCTGACGCTGACATCATCGTTTATAATGGCTTGCATTTGGAAGGAAAGATGGCACAAATGCTCGAAAATTTCTCAAAATCAAAACCTGTTTTTGCGATTGGTAATTACATAAAAAAATCAGATTTAAAACGAGTAGATAATACATCTGATCTTGTTGATCCTCATGTTTGGTTTAGCCCTGATTTATGGCTTGAAGGTCTTAATGGTATCGCTAAAGAGTTGGAAAAACAAAATGGCCTTAATCGTATTTTAGAAAATTACCAAGACTATGCAACCAAAATTCAATCCACACAAATTAGGCTTCAGCAGCTTTTGGATGAAGGACTTGATTCAAGTCAACGAATCTTAATAACAAGTCATGATGCATTTGAATATTTTGGAGATGCATTTAAATTTAAAGTGAGAGGTCTTCAAGGGATTTCGACCACTGCAGAATATGGCACTAAAGACATAAAAGATCTTACAGATTTTATAATAGATAACAAGATTAAATCTGTATTTGTAGAAACAAGTGTTCCAAATAAAAATCTAGAAGCAGTAGTCGCAAGTGCTCAAGCAAGAGATTATAGCATCCGTATTGGTGGGACACTGTATAGTGATGCTTTGGGAGAAAAAAACACCCCTGCTGGAACGTATGAAGGAATGTTAATTTCTAATGTTCAAACTATAATCAAAGGACTTAAATAATGGCTATCCCAATTATAGAGGCTCATAATCTAACTGTTCTTTATGGAAGAAAACCTGCCATTTGGAATATTGATTTTAAACTCCCTGAAGGTCAAGTAATTGGAATAATGGGTCCTAACGGAAGTGGCAAAAGTACACTACTTAAATCAATTATGGGCGTTGTTACACCCACTACGGGGTATACTAAAGTTTATGACCAGGAATTAAATCAAGTGCGTCATAAAGTTAGTTATGTGCCACAACGACAAGAAATAGACTGGGATTTCCCAGCAAGTGTTTGGGATATTGTTTCAATGGGTCGGTTTCATGTTCGAGGATTGTTCAAAAGGCTTACAAGCGAGGATAATGACATCATTCAGGAAAGTCTGGAAAAAGTGAATATGCTTGGCTTTGCTAAAAGACAAATCAGCCAATTATCGGGAGGGCAACAACAACGGGTATTTCTAGCTAGAGCCATAGCTCAACAAGGGGAACTATTTTTAATGGACGAGCCATTTGCTGGGGTAGATATCGCAACTGAAGAAATGATTGTTGATCTTTTAAAAGAAATGAAAGGTCAGGGCAAAACACTCGTTATCGTTCACCACGATTTACACACTGCCCAATCGTATTTTGATCATCTAGTTTTGATGAATACACGACTAGTTGCATGTGGTAAAACATCTGATGTTTTCACGGATCAGATTTTAACAGATACGTATGGTGGCAAATTAACTACGATATCAAAAATTAGTCAAGAGTTAGAAAATAAGGAATTCCCAATTAGACATCAATGAGTTTTTGGCAAAATATACCTAGTTATTTCTCAAGTGAATATTATACCTTTTGGGTGGTTAGTATTGGTGCTGGAATAATTTGTTTTGGAGCTGGCATTGTGGGTACATTTTCTTATCTCAGAAAACGAGCTTTACTAGGTGACGTTATTTCTCATGCAGTTTTGCCAGGTGTTGCTATTTCATTCATGCTTACTGGAGTTAAAAACCCTCTTTATTTTTTAATAGGAGCTACAACCTCTGGGATTCTATCTATTTGGCTTGTAGATTATATTCATAGTAAGTCGAAATTAAAACCAGATACTATTATGGCTTTGACATTAAGTGTTTTCTTCGGAATCGGCATTGTGCTTCTGACCAAAATACAACACAGTGGCAATGCTGCACAAAGTGGATTGGATAGCTTTTTATTTGGGAAGGCTGCAAGCATGACACTACAAGATGTAATAACATTCTCAGTTATTGCACTAATCAATACTTTATGTATCGCAGTTTTTTTAAGAGCTTTTAGTATGATTAGTTTTGACGAAGAATATGCGAAAAGTTTAGGTTTTAATATTAAAATTATCAAATCATTTTTAGCCCTTCTAACCGTTATTACGGTTGCTATTGGTATACAATCCGTAGGTATTGTGCTTATGGCAGCCTTATTAATTACTCCTGCAAGTGGTGCCCGATTTCTTACAAACTCTATAAAAAAGATGCTAATTTATGCAGGTATCTTCGCATTATTGAGTGGGTTCACAGGTGTAATTATCAGCTCTAGCGGAACAGCAATGCCAACTGGACCTTGGATTGTCGTTGTATTATCATCCTTCACAATATTTGCTATCTTCTTTGGAAAAGAAAAAGGAGTTATTGCTCGAATGAGAATTAGGAGATCAAACAATCTTAAAATCAATAATGAAAACACACTTAAGAAATTATACAAGTTATCAGAAGAAAGGAAAGAAAGTATTCATGTAGATCAATTATCTGACATTCAATCCTCCGCCCAATTAAAAACAACATTAAAACGATTAGAAAAAAAGCAAATACTTAGTCAAGTTAAAGGAACCATTATACTTAATGAGAAAGGCAAAATTGCAGCACGAGAAGTAATTCGTAAACATCGCCTTTGGGAAATCTACTTGTCTAAATATTTTCAACTGGATAAGGATCATCTGCATGATGATGCCGAAGGGATTGAACATGTCATTACACCCGAAATTGAAAAACATCTTATAACATTATTAGATAGACCCGAAAAAGATCCACACCAAAGTGAGATCCCATACTAATGAATGACTTTTATATCATATTGACTGCATGTCTAGTAGCAATTAACTGTGCTATTATGGGCAGTTTTTTAGTCATGCGAAAAATGGTTATGATTGGTGATGCGATATCACACGCTGTACTTCCAGGTATATTTTTCGCATACATAATTTCTGGTTCTACTTCTAGCTTACCCATTCTAATAGGTGCCGCATCCAGTGGAATTTTAGCCACAATCATAATCGAATGGTTTACTCAAAAGGCACGTCTTCAAAGTGACGCTTCAATAGGAGTTTCTTACACGCTATTATTTGCCATTGGAATTATTCTAATTTCAAAATTTGGAGCTAATGCTGATATCGATCAACAATGTGTTTTATATGGCGAATTGGAATATGTTTCTCTCTGGTTAGAGCCCATTATTGGCGATTTTTATCTACCAAGACAGACCCTTATATTAGGGGTTGTTTGCATTATCATCGTATTAGCTGTTACTTGGGGATACAAAGGTTTATTTATTACCACTTTTGATCCTAATTTTTCAATATCAACTGGGATTGCCATTGGTTTTTGGCATTACTTTTTAATGAGTGGTGTATCGCTTACTACCGTGGTTTCATTTGAATCTGTTGGGGCAATTCTTGTAATCGCATTCTTGTCTGGCCCTCCGGCAATTGCATATTTACTGACTGGGAATTTTAAGAAAATGCTCGTTTTAGCCTGTGCTTTTGGTATTTTATGCTCAATTGTTGGTTACTACCTGGCTAAATTATTAGATGTATCAGTAGCTGGAGCTATATCTGCGGTAATTGGAGCTATTTTTACCATTGTTTTCGTGATCACAAGTAGTCAGAAAAGTAAAATAGATGTAATATCTGACTAAAATCCTGCGATTCTTCCATTTATTTTCTTTGTGATATCTATCATTGTATAGGAAATAACAATCTACATAGTAAAAATTGAAAAAGTTTTGTTCATCCATAATTATAGCTGCAAGTTTAATTACCTGTTTATTCACTAAATCTATGGCCCAAGACAGTAGTAACTATACCTTTTTACTATCTAGAGAAGACATTCAAACGGCAAACCTTCAAAACCTAGAGCAAGCATTATCAATATTACCATTGTTTCATAGCTTTTCTAAAGATGGATTAAATCAAATCAGTTATGGGTCGCTAACCATTGACAATATTGCTGTATATAAAGACGGTTTCCCAGCTGCTTTAGATCAAAATATAAACTACGATTACAGGTCCATCCCACTTTGGGATATTGATCGCATTGAAATACACCTTACACCTGTAATTGGCCTGGCAAAGAACAGTGGTATAATAATCAACTTATACTCTATTAAAATTCCAAAAAGCCCAATTTGGTCCCGATTAAATATCACAAACACATCTTTGAGTGACTTTCATGGATCCTTTATTATTGGGCTGAGTAATGTTGTTCATAGTGGGCAGGTAGGATTAAGTAGGAGCTTTACAAACAATTTATATGATGACAAAAGACTTCGATCAACATCACTTGGAGCATTTGAAAGGTATGATTTAAACCTTAAGTATCAATATAAAATTCTTCCTAGTGTGACACTCAATATTCAAAGTGATCACTCAAAAATACATACCCAAAATAAAGGAAATATCATCTCAGGTACATCGCGTGTAAGAGATCACGAAAATGATTTTAATAAACATAATATTTATGGTTCACTTCAATTAAAAGCTTCAAAAAATCATACCTTATCACTAGAAGGAATGGCTCATCATTTTAAGAGCAATAATTCGCTTATTGATAAAAACTTAAATACCGGTCAAGAAGATGCATTTGCCAGCTTTTATACTCACCCAAATATTGGATATAATCAAGGACACATCAAGTTATCCCTTAAATCGCATAGCAAACCTTTAGGTTATTCCATGGGAATTAATCTCAGTAATACGAGAGATAATACCTACCCATATATTGATGCAATATCAACTGCTTACAATGATTATTCAGCTTATGGAATACTCTCATTTAGGTACAGAAATACAATCCTTCTGAACGGAGGAATAAACTTATGGCACAACAACCTTTCAGGAAATTTTTTATTACCTCAATTTCAAATAAAGCTCGCACCTAGAGAGGTCATTCAACTCAATTTTACCTCACATGCATCTGTATCTTATGCCCCATTTAGCCAACTATTTTACCCACCCCATTTCAATAATGGTGTCAGAAATAATGTTTTGTTAGAGCCTTTAAGACAAAATGCTATTCATGCTAATATAATCTTAAATCAAAATAACTTAAATGCCACGAGTGGTATGCTATTTATTACTCAAAGTAATATTCCCAGAGTGACCGAATCTAAAGCCTATGTATCTTCTGGGAAATCCTCAAGTTTTTCAACTTACGCAAGTATTGCCTTCTCTAACAAAATACTTACTATTAAGCCTAGTGCAATGATGCATTCTAATAATAATTCAAGAGATACAGGAAATTTCACATTTTTTTACCCTGAGCTAAACTTAAATACGCATGTAAACATACCTGGATCTAAATTCTTATTAGGACTAACTGCAAAATACATAGGAAAACGTTCCAGCTCATTTATTTCTGATGGAATTGTATACATCGCTGAACAACAAAAAATGCGTTTTCTTTCTATCAGAATTCAAAGAAATTTTATCAAAGAAAAACTCCAGATTTCATTCGGAATTAATAATATTCTTCAATCATCATTTATAGATAATAACACCTACCAATTGACAGAAATTGACCGAAATTTTATTAATAATGAAAGTATTATAAGCGGGTACCCCCGTTCATTTACATTCAAAGTTATTTATACAACTCCATGAAAAGAGCAACATACATATTACTTCTTTTTTCATTATCTCGGTGTTTCACTCCTGATGTATATTTACCAGAGGTTGATTCTGAAAAAATTAATCTAACCCTAAATATTGATGAGCCATCTAGCTTTATAAAATTAGGTTATCCAACAAGTACATTAAGTAAACAAAAATATAATTGGCAATTAAAATTTGATAACAACTCAAGTAGCTGGGGAGTATACACTAACCCTAGTCAACCAATCCGTGTGATTAATACAACTATTAATCGATTTGAATTAATTAATAATAAATCCATTGATGGGAATACCATTTGGCAATATGATGAAGTAAAGAACAACCAAATCCAAAGCTCAATTGGCTCTTGGGGAGATTTTAATTTCTCCAATCCAGAATCTCATAAAGACGTGTATGTTTTAAATTGGAGGCAAGATTCTGTGGAATATTATTTTAAATTTCAATTGCTTGATGCAGGCATCAATACCTATCACATTAAATATGGCCCGCTTGATGGGACTGTAACATATACAGATTCGATAATTAAAGATGATATTCAACTGTACTCATATTTTTCATTAGTCAACAATATCAAAATAAACTCCATCGAGCCACAAACTGATGATTGGCACATTCACCTTAATTAT
Organism: uncultured Bacteroidota bacterium; assembly: GCA_913043145.1. GTDB lineage: Bacteria > Bacteroidota > Bacteroidia > NS11-12g > UBA9320 > UBA9320. The sequence continues at coordinate 45,846 of CAJWLP010000008.1, read as the reverse complement.
CAGGTAGATTCAATTTCCAAATATTCAAGAATTCCATATTCATTGACTTCAACTGAAAATATAGGATTGTTCCCAAGTGCCGAGTTAAATCATAAACACGTTGAAATCCATATTGATAGTTTGCTAGATTATGAACAGATCAATTACATCGAAGCAAAAAACTTTTCTTATGAAAAATCAAATAGTGTCATCGGATTATTTTATTTGAAGGATCAAGCTACAAATGAAATAAAGTTGAACTCAAGACAAAATTTAATTTTACGAAGCCAGGAAGAATACTATGTTATAAGACCTATTAATCTTATTGGGAATTCAGTTAATAATTACACCGTCACAATAGAAATAAAAAAGCTTTAATCAAACGTAAATGATGCTTTTTGGAATGTCCCGGAACTCATTAAGAGGACATTATCTCCTTGTTCAAAAGAAGTATTAACGATGTTTTCTAAATCTGATGTAAAATGCATAACCTCAACATTTCCAAAACTATTTTGGACAAAAGAAGCATCTATATATTCCATTTTTTTATGTTCAAAAATAGCATCATTATAGAACACAATTGCATGGTCTGCGGCATCCATCGTATCCTTGTATAGAGGCAAAAAATCTTTGGTCAAACTACTGAATGTATGCAGTTCGAATACAGCTATCAACTTCCCCTCAAACGAATCCTTTATAGCCTCTGTTGTGGCTTTCAGCTTACTCGGTGAATGAGCAAAATCTCGATATACCACTTGACCGTTCTTATCAAAAATCTTTTCCATACGCTTACCTGCACCTGAAAATTCTTTAATTGCTTGGTAAAATTCATCGCCTGGAACACCTAATTGTTCACATACTAACTGAGCAGCTTGTAGATTTTCTAAATTATGCTTACCTACAATCTCAAGTGGATACCATGAGCCTGCGTATGAAATTAATGACCCGTTGGAAGTATTTTTATAAACTGGTGTATCATAAGCCATATTAGAACACAAGGATACTTCCACTAATTTTTGTAAATGAATATCGTTTTTGTACCAAAAAAACTGACCTTTTGATACATGAGTATTCATATACTTTTTAAACGTCTCTAAATATGAATCAAAAGTTGGGAAAACATTAATATGATCATAAGCAATACCTGTAATGATTGATATGTGTGGATTATACCACAAAAATTTGGACTTAAGATCCATTGGTGAGCTCAAATACTCATCCCCTTCTATAATAATTAGAGGTGCATCAGAAATTTTGACAGATAAATCAAACCCATTAATTGACGAACCCACTAAATAATCAAAATCGATATTCAGACGAGATAAAACATACATAATCATAGCTGTAGTTGTGGTTTTACCGTGACTTCCTGCTACAACTACCCGCTTTTTATCCTTACTTTCAGTAGCTATAAACTCTGGGAACGACATAATATTCAGATTTAATTGCTTAGCCTTCAAAAGCTCAGGATTATCTTTTCTAGCATGCATCCCGAGAATTACAACATCTATATCTGAAGTGATTACACTCTCGTCCCAACCAATCGAAGGGAGTAAGTTATTCTCTTTTAAATTAGAACGAGCTGGATCATATATGGCGTCATCAGATCCGGAAACATGATGACCCTTTCTTTGTAATGCTATTGCAAGATTGTGCATAATTGCACCTCCTATCGCTATTAAATGAACACGTTTCAATTTAATTGATTTTTTATTTGAGCGAATTTATAACCAAAAATAAAGAAACGATAAACCATCCATATTTGGTTGAAATTAATGGCTTAAATAGTTTACACCCGCATTTCTAATTTATGACTTAATTTGCATAAATGATTTCTGTGGTTTTGCCCATATACAATGAAGAAAAAGGTCTGAAATCTTTCATTGATGATTTACTCACCCAGTTGAAGGATATCAAACAAAATTTTGAAATCATTTTAGTAAATGATGGGAGTACAGATCAATCGCTTGAGCTCATACAATCGCTATGTTCCTTCCACTCAGAACTAAAATTTATTGGATTAAGTCGAAATTTTGGACACCAAATTGCTGTCTCTGCTGGAATTGATTATGCCTCGGGAGATCAAGTAATTTTGATGGATGCAGACGGACAGGACCCTCCAGAACTTATCCCCGATCTTATCAGCAAAATGAATGAAGGATATGATGTCGTATATGCCAAACGAATAAAGAGAGCTAATGAATCTTTAGTCAAGAAATGGACAGCAAGTTTCTTTTATAAACTACTTAACAAAATAACATCCATAGAAATTCCTGTAGATACTGGAGACTTCAGAATTATTAACCGAAAAGTGGTGGATGCTTTGAAGCAAATGGCAGAGAAACAACGATACTTAAGAGGTCAAATTGCATGGTTAGGATTCAAACAGACACCAATTGAATATGAACGAAAAGGAAGAAACGCAGGTGAAACGAATTACACTTACAGAAAAATGATCCGTTTAGCCATTGATGCCATTACCTCTTTTTCTAATTGGCCATTGCGATTAGCTACAATTTCTGGATTTGTTTGTGCTTTCCTAGGGTTTATTCTCATACTATATACACTCTACGCTAAGTTTATATTAAAAATATACGAACCAGGATGGCCCTCACTAATGATCAGTATAGTTTTTCTTGGCGGGATTCAATTATTAGGTATTGGCATGATCGGAGAATACATTGCTCGCATAAATGACAATGTTAAAAAAAGACCGTTGTACTTGGTTGATGAGACCAATATCAAAACTCATGCATAACATTGAACCCTTTTTTTTATGGAGGGATGTCTATAGATCAGAGGATGATCCAAATGCTTTAAATTATAAAAATCAGTACTCTGAATTTCACTACACAAACAAAGTTTACAATTTCGTTCTCCACCCTCAATGGGATAATTTTGGAAGCGATACTTTGTTATATAAGCTGATTTATGCTGATTATGATGAACAATTTTGCATTATTGAATTAATTGGCGAGTGGAATGATGCCATAAATAATGATATTATGATCTTTAAAACTGAACTTATTAATCAACTCATTGATTGCGGAATTCAGAATTTTGTTGTTATCATGGAAAATGTTCTAAACTTTCATGCCGATGGAGATGACTATTACAAAGAATGGAAAGAAGAAATTAATGGCGAGATCTATTTAATCAATGCACTTCCCCATGTATTGGATGAATTGCACCGTTATCACCTCAAAAATCAGCTTTCATTTGGTGGTCGATTAAATGATATTGATTGGAGAAAACTTAAACCAGACCAAATCATAGAATTTTTAGAAACAAAATTTTTAGAAGGATAAAATAGATTTTATTGCGAAATAATCTAGTTGTATATTGCTCGATTATACAAGTCGTAATAATAGCTTGAAAGTAGAAAACAATTCGAAGTATAAATTGGCATTTAGTATTCATCAACATCCTCAACTGGGAGTGATGATTAATCCATATATTATTGCTTATACATCATTAAACACCCTGTCTCTAACTTACCAAAAAGTATTTTCAGGAAATGCTTCTTACTATGACAAATTATCCGAAGAAGAACTTAGGCAGATTGAATTGCTGGACCCTTTGATGATTGAAAATATTATTCGTAAATTTTCTCCCAAACAAAAAATTCGTCCAAAAGAATACTTTCAAAAACATTTTGATAAATCTTTCTTTAAGAATAATATAAGGCCATACATGGATGAGATAATATCCATTTTTTTTAAAAATATCGATTCTTCAAATAATCAGATTTATCTCGCAGATGATATAAACCCTGCAGCTCACCCCATAGAAATTAAGGCCGATTTTACCAAAGTTCTTTTCCATTTTCGTAAAAATGAAAATGGCACTTCATACTTCGTGACGCTCAAACATGGGGACGATAGAATTTTATTTATGAAGCAAAATGGACTTCTTCTATCTTCAAAACCTGCAAGAATATTAGTTCACAATACCATTTATAAATTTTATGACTTTGTAGATGGAAATAAAATTGGAATTTTCCTTCACAAAAAATACATTCATGTTAAACCAGAAAATCAACAATCATATTACAAAAAATTTGTTCGCCCATTACTTGAGACTTCCCCTGTCCAAGCTCAAGGGTTCACTATAAATACAAAAAAAGAATCTGCATTACCACAATTATCTATAACCCAAAAAGACAATGTCTTTGGTTTTAACTTAAATATTATTTACGACAAAAATGTGTTTCCCTATCATCCTGATAAGTTTTTTCATGTTAAAATGGATTGGAAAGATAATCAACCCTTATTTACCAAATATAAACGGTCTGTTATATGGGAATCAAATAAATCAAATCTTTTAACAGAAAAAGGACTAACTCATCAAGAAGGATCCTTTTTCACTGGTAACTTTAATTCACTTAACCATTGCCTTACTTGGCTTCAACTTAATTATGATTTTTTAAAGCAAAATTATTTTGAGATTGAAAATGATTTAAACATTCAACTTGTCGTAGAAAAACCCATCTTGGAATATTCCATTAAAGACAAAATTGATTGGTTTGATCTAAAAATGGTGGTTAGAATCGGTGATTCTAAAATTCCCTTCAGTAAAATAGTTTCTGAAATGAAAAAAGGGCAAAGTCAAATGACATTAGCCAGCGGAGAGATTTTTCTTTTCCCTGAGGAATGGTTTGCACTTGGAGAATCTTTGTTCAATACTAAACAAAAAAGCAATCAATATTCAATCCAAAAGTACGAGCTGAATATTCTAAGTCATATTCAATCTGAGAAGATAAAACAACATTTAAACAAGTTAGTAGATATAAAAAGTGAAAAACCTCATTCACTATTTAAAGGCAAACTTAGACCCTATCAAAAAGATGGATTAAGTTGGTTGATGTTTTTAAAAAACAACCATTTTGGGGGAATTTTAGCTGATGATATGGGACTAGGGAAAACAATCCAAGCACTTGCATTTATTCAAAAAGTGAATCATGCACTTCCAAAAGAAAAAACAACACCTTCTTTTTTAATAGTTGCACCCACATCACTGCTTTATAACTGGGTTAATGAATGTTCAAAATTCACTTCCGAACTTCGTATAAAAATTCATTCTGGCAGTAAACGATATAAAGAAATTAATCAGTTTGAAAATATAGACTTGATTATTACTAGTTACGGACTTATTAGAAACGATAACCATCTTTTTCAAGATGCTCAATTTGAGATCATTCTTTTAGATGAAAGTCAAAACATTAAAAACTACTCTGCAAAAACTACTCAATATATCAATAAATTGAATGCTAACTGTCGAATTGCACTGTCCGGGACACCCATAGAAAATACAATTAAAGATCTTTGGAGTCAAATGAATTTTTTAAACAAAGGGTTACTAGGGTCTTTGAATCAATTTAATGAAAAATATGCCAAACCTATTGAAAAACAAAACGATGAAAAGAAAGTTGAAGAATTAAAGAAAATCATTCAACCTTTTTTACTCAGAAGGACAAAAGAAGAAGTTGCAAAAGACTTGCCTGACATTCAAGAAAAAATCATCTATTGTGGAATGTCTGAGGAACAAGAAAAGTATTACGAAAAAGTAAAATCGGAATATCGGAATAATCTTTTAAATAGAGAAGATCAAAAAGAATTCAAAGCATCTAAGCTATCGATATTACAAGGGCTTTCAAAGCTAAGGCAAATTTCAAACCACCCCATTTTAATGGATGACAGCTATATTTACGATAGTGGGAAACATGAACTCTTACTTGAAAAAATTCATACAGGAATATCGGACGGACACAAAATATTAGTTTTCTCTCAATTCGTTACCTATTTAGAATTGCTTGAAAAAGCAATTCTAAAATCTGAACTTTCCTATTTTAAACTTACAGGAGCTACATCTAAAGAAAAAAGGCAATCCTTTGTTCATGAATTTCAGACACAAGCAAGTCCATGCGTCTTCTTGATTTCTTTAAAAGCTGGTGGAGTAGGTCTTAACCTAACTGCGGCTGACTATGTATTCATAGCTGATCCATGGTGGAATCCTGCTGCCGAAGCTCAAGCCAGGGATAGGAGTCACCGAATAGGACAAACTAAACCTGTTTTTAGTTATAAATTCATCTCAAAGGGTACCATAGAAGAAAAAATAACCCAACTACAAAACCAAAAGAAAAAAATATCTAAAGATCTAATTCACTCTGAAAGCAGCATACTCAAGAATATCAACCTTAAAGACCTTCAACTTTTATTAGAATAATACGGATATATCTAGTAAATTTGCTTTCAAATTTTAAGCCCATGAAAAAAATATTTACATTATTACTGATCGCTCTAACTAGTCTTTCATTTGCTCAAGTAGATTGGGCTATTAAGTCCATTATAGAGCCAACTGAACTTGAGTCTAATACTTCCTCAGGAACACCAATTCCTGTTAATTTGGAATGCGAGAATCGAGGCACATCGACCATTTTTACTGGAGATACTGTGATATACAATTTATTGATGATTGACTTAAAACTTAGTCAAGTTATTGCTCAAATCCCAAACGGCTTCTACTATCAGGTTATCACAGAAGATATACCAGTTGGTGGGACTTTTAATATTATAAATGAAAATATATCACTTGGCTCATATCCATTTGAATCAAGAGATGTAAGATTAGGTGCAACTTCATACATTATGGATAGAACATCTCCTTACCTTGATTCTGATTCAAGTAATAACTCTACATTCGTTGACATAACTTGGTGGAACCCACAACGATGGAATGTATCTGTAGAAGATGTAAAATATAATTCTGATAACATTGCCGTATATCCCAATCCAGCAAATGATCAGTTGAACGTTCGCTTACTGTTTGCAGAAAGTAATGCAGTTAACATCGAATTATTTGACCTTACTGGTAAAGTAGTAGCATCGCCAAATAGGAATCAGGCTATTTCTCCTAATCAATATACCATTGATGTGGCAGACTTGAGTAAAGGAGTTTACATCCTTAAAGTTACTAACGGGACAAAAGTGAGTACGTCCAAAGTGACTATTTCTCATTAATATTAATAAACAATATGATCTCAAACCGCTCAAAACATGGGCGGTTTTTTTGTGAGTTTACTTTAAGTTTGCCTAAACACCTATAATCAATACTATGGCAGGACACAGTAAATGGGCGAACATAAAACATCGAAAAGCCGCACAAGATAAAAAACGAGCAAAAGTATGGACACGAATTATCAAGGAAATTACCATAGCCGCTAGAGATGGTGGCCCAGACTTGGATAGTAATCCAAGTTTGAGGCTTGCAGTTCAAAATGGTAAGGGTGCTAACTTGCCAAAAGACACGATTGAACGTGCTATAAAGAAAGGTTCTGGAGCTGAAGCTGCTAATTTACAATCCTATACCTATGAAGGTTATGGACCACATGGTATTGCCATTTACCTGCATGCAACATCCGATAATATCAATAGGACTGTAGCAAATGTTCGATCGATATTTACTAAAAATAATGGTTCCTTAGGAACTAATGGATCTTTAAGTTACGTTTTTGAGACTAATGGTGTTTTTACAATCTCTGCTGAATCCATTGCCGAATGGAATAATGATGATTTGGAATTAGAACTAATTGATGGCGGGGCAAACGAGGTAATCTTTGATGATGGAGGGTTAATTGCTTATACTTCATTTGATGATTATGGTGGTATGCAATCCAAATTACAACAGCTAAACATAACAGCTAAATCCACAGAAATACACCAAATACCTGTAACAACAAAAACATTAGAACTTTCTGAAGCGGAGGAGGTTTTAAAAATTATAGATAAGTTTGAAGAGGATGACGACATCCAAACTGTATTCCACAACCTAGAACTAACCGAAGAACTAATCGCTCAAATTGAAGATAACTAGCATGAATAAAAGAGAAACCCTAGACCAAAAACTGACTTCATCCAAAATGGGTGGTGGACAAAAAAGAATTGACGCTCAACATGCCAAAAATAAACTCACAGCACGAGAACGATTGGATTTATTGCTTGACAAAAACTCATTCGAGGAAATTGGTGCATTAATAAAACACCGAAGTACTGATTTTGGAATGGAAAAAATGCACTATCCTGGAGATGGGGTGGTAACAGGGTATGGAACAATTAATGGACGATTAGTTTATGTGTTCTCTCAAGACTTTACCGTTTTTGGGGGATCACTATCTGAAACTCATGCAGAGAAAATTTGTAAAATCATGGATATGGCTATGAAGAATGGAGCTCCGGTTATTGGATTAAACGATAGTGGGGGAGCTCGAATCCAGGAGGGTGTAGTTTCTCTTGGAGGATATGCTGACATATTTTATCGTAATACGCGTGCGAGTGGTGTAATACCGCAATTGAGTCTTGTAATGGGTCCATGTGCTGGTGGAGCTGTCTACTCCCCAGCAATTACGGATTTCATTCTCATGGTAGAGGATACTAGCTATATGTTTGTAACAGGACCCAATGTTGTAAAAACGGTTACCAATGAAGAAGTCACATCTGAGGATTTGGGTGGAGCATCAGTTCATTCCGAAAAAAGTGGAGTAGCACACCTCACTGCTAGCAATGATTTGCAAGCAATTGAAGACATTAAAAAACTATTATCCTACATCCCACAAAATTGCGAGGATTCGGCCCCTGAATTACCCTACGAAATTGAGGATGAGATTAGGAATAATCTCATCAATATTGTACCTGAAAACCCAAACCAACCTTATGATATTAAAGAGGTTATTCATGGGATAATTGATCAAGAATCATTCTTCGAAATTCACAAGGATTTCGCTCCTAATATTGTTGTTGGATTTGCTAGATTAGCAGGTAAGAGCATTGGTATTGTTGCAAATCAACCTGCATATTTAGCTGGTGTTTTAGATGTTCAATCATCACAAAAAGCAGCCCGTTTTGTTCGTTTTTGTGATTGTTTTAATATCCCACTATTGGTCTTAGAAGATGTCCCAGGATTTTTACCTGGAACAGATCAAGAATGGAATGCAATTATTACAAATGGTGCTAAACTATTATATGCATTTAGTGAGGCTACCGTCCCAAGAATTACTGTGATTACCAGAAAAGCCTATGGTGGAGCATACGATGTTATGAATAGTAAACATATCGGAGCAGATATGAATTTTGCGTGGCCAAGTGCAGAAATTGCTGTAATGGGGGCCAAAGGTGCAGCAGAAATTATTTTTAGGAATGAAATAAAATCTGCTAATGATCCTGAACTCGCACTAAAAAACAAAGAAAAGGAATATGCTGATATATTTGCTAATCCATACCGAGCTGCTGAAAGAGGATTTGTTGATGAAGTTATTTATCCTGAACAAACCCGATTAAAGCTTATCAAAGCGTTTGCAATGCTTGAAAACAAAGTGGATTCAATACCACATAAAAAACACGGGAACATCCCACTTTAAAACTAACACGTATCTCTTAACGTTAATAGTAAGATGTAACCATGCTAATTTTTAAACCATATATCATTCAATTAAATGCAGTGTTCATACTTACCTGTATCTTAATAATTGGTTGCAAATACGATAATGAGGAGAATTTGTATCCCAGCAATAGTTGTATAATTAGCGATATGTCATTCAGCAACGATATTTATCCTATACTTCAAAATTATAATTGTATTAGTTGTCACAATACTATAAACCCTCAAGGAGGCGTTAATTTAGAGGATTATGCTCAAACAAAAATTTGGGTTGATAATTCTAGACTTGCCAAGAGTATTAATCATAATGGAGCTTCACCCATGCCAAAAAATCAAGAAAAGATGGATTCATGTGATATAAGAAAAATTGAATCTTGGATATCGGATGGAGCCCAAAATAATTAACACAAACATGAAAAAAATAGCTCTTCTTTCTACAAGCTTTGTTCTTCTAGGTATTCTCCTATTTGTATATCGGATGTTTAATAAACCACACACCAACGTCAAAGAAAATAAAGCATATGAACACCTTAGTGCTGAGCAGCTATTTTATTTTTTTAATCGAAATGAAGACTCTGCTATGGTTGTATTTTCAGATCAAATCATTCAAGTTACAGGCACCCTTTTAACCAAAGATTTATCCAATGAATTAGAGCCACAAATCACACTAAAAACAAATATTAATAACGGTTTTATTCGATGTGGTTTTAAACCAAATGAACTTAAAAATATAGCTAAATTAAAAGATTCATCAACTGTAAAGATTAAAGGAATTTGCAAGGGGATGAATGGTGATGACGAACTCACACTTCTAGAAGATAAAGATATCATATTATCATCTAGCATCATTATTGAATAATAAATTACCATGAAAAAAATAACGCTCATACTAACAACAGCTTTAAGTTTATTTGCCTTTTCTAATCACAGTGGGGGTATATACAAAACCAATACCGGAAACATCAGTTTTTACAGTCACACTCCAGTTGAAGATATATCGGCAGAAAACCACAAAGTAAAAACAGCTTTTTCAACCGAATCTGGCCAGCTACAATTTAGCTGTTTAATCAAAGATTTTGAATTTAAGAAGGCATTGATGCAGGAACATTTTAATGAAAATTATATGGAAAGTACGACGTATCCAAAGGCCACTTTTAATGGCAAAATAGAGTCTATATCATCCATAGACTTTAGCAAAGATGGAACATATAATTCAAAGGTAAATGGCAAGCTCACCATAAAAAATAAAACCCAAGATGTGGCTACTAATGGCACATTTTTTATAGCCAATGGTATTGTCAATGCAAAAGCAACATTTAATTTAAATCCCTATGACTATAATGTCAAAATACCAAAAATGGTAGCCCCAAAAATATCTGAAAATATTAAAATTACCATTAATTCGGACTACACACATAATCATTAAATTTTCTAAAACTTGAGAACCAATAAATACATATCTCTCAGTAAAATTTTAATGATTATTATCATTAATGTTATTTATGGCTCTGCGTTTTCTCAAGAATTGAATTTAATAGACGATAACGAACCTGAGGCAAGAACGTATACTATAGCAACATTCAAAACTAATCGAATAGTTAATGGGCATAGTATTGAAACGGTGGCTAAAAATGAGCTCGACTTCAAAATATCCCATCGATTTGGACTGCTTCACAATGGATTCTATGATTTATTCGGATTAGATCAAGCCTCTATGAGAATGGGAGGAGACTTTGGAATCACGGATAACCTAAATGTTGGCTTAGGAAGAAGTACGGTCGATAAAACATATGATGGCTTTGTTAAATACAAGTTTCTCAAACAAAGTATTGGATCAAAATCTTGCCCTATAACAGGTGTTGTTATGAGCCATATAGGAATCAATACTCTGAAATGGACGCACCCTGAACGAAATAATTTATTTTCTAGTAGATTACACTTCACCCATCAATTATTATTGGCTCGTAAATTCTCCAAAAACTTTAGTGCTCAAATAACTCCAACGCTAACCCATCTGAACATTGTAGAAAATAGTGCCTTTTCTAATGATGTAATTTCTATTGGCTTAGGAGCCAGGCAAAAACTATTTACACGTGTTTCTGTTAATTTAGAGTATTTTTATGTTTTCCCTGACCAAATAAAACCAAATAGCACTAATTCGCTATCAATGGGTTTTGACATCGAAACTGGAGGCCATGTTTTTCAGCTTTTTTTTACAAACTCATATGCCCCTTTTGAAAAAGGATTCATAACTGATACCAAAGGTAAATGGATCGACGGAGACGTTCGATTTGGTTTTAACATTGCAAGAATATTTGATTTTTAGTATATTTGATAAGACATTTTAAATGAAAACATCATCATATACGTACCAGTTTTTTATTTCTAAAGTTCGTGCTCTAGCTGTTATATTGATGCTATTGATCTGTACTTTTTCCTCTAATGCCTCCCATGTAGTCGGTGGAGAATTGTATTATAATCGAGTGCTGAATCAATTTGGTAATGTTCGGTATGAAATAGTCTTCAAAATTTATTTTGATTGTCAGAATGCTAATCCTGGAACAATTGATCGAGATGGAAATCTTGCATACATTGGTGTGTTCGATGCTGTTACCAATGCACGCAAACAGACCATATCACTAAATAATGGTGTTAGAAAAGTCGTCAATTCGGTAAACTATGAATGCGTTAAAGAACCTTCTGGTGTTTGTGTAGTTCAATATACCTACAAAAAAACAGTATTCCTCAATCCTGGCACAAATGGGCTTATTCTTTCTCATCAACTTTGTTGCAGAAATGCAATTACAGATAATGTAAACGATGCCGGAAACACAGGGTCAACCTATTGGAGTTATATCCCTCCTTCAAGCACTAATAATTCAAGTCCAAGATTCAAAAATATACCTCCAACATATGTATGTATCAACGCTCCTCTGACATTAGACTATAGTGCTCAAGATCCAGATGGCGATTCTCTGGTTTATGAATTTTATACGCCTTTCTTGGGTGGATCAGCTACAGATCCAAAACCAGAAAATCCTAGCCCTCCTCCATATGCATTATTAACATGGAATCCTTCTTTCTCTTCCAACAATCAAGTTACAGGGAGCCCTTCTAGTTTCATTAATAGGCAAACAGGGAAATATACACTCACTCCCACAGCTAAAGGAACTTATGCCGTTGGTGTTCGAGTACTTGAATATCGAAATGGGAGCCTTCTTGGCTCTACATTAAGCGATTACCAATTTACAGTCATTGATTGTCAATTTGATGTAATTGCTAATTTCAACATACCAGGAGGGACAGCAGTTGGCGGTTCATATGCATTTGAATGTGGGGATACTGCTCGTTTCAACAACATAAGTAACTGGAATAAAGTGAAAACACCCAAAGTAAAGTTCTTTTGGGATTTTGGAGATCCAACTACCAAGAATGATACACTAACAACATTCAACCTAAATGATAAAGTTGAATATGTATATCCTGGAAATGGTGATTATACTATTAGTTTGACCATCATCTCTTCTATATGTAACGATACGTACAAATATGGTGTTCGGATTCGATCCACTAAAGATGTGAACTTAGGGCCAGATCGTATATTCTGTAATGATTTCTCTATCCTACTTGACACAAAAGCACCAGATGCTATCTCCGTAAATTGGAATACTGGAGCTACAGGAAGCAGAATAACAGTTAGCGATACTGGGACATATATACCAACGGTATCCTATGGAAAATGCGTTTATAAAGATACCGTTCAATTAACATATGATAAAGTTCCTACATTGAGATTGCCAAATGATACTTTGGAATGTGATACACTCATTGATATAATTTTAGATGCTGGCATATCTGGCCTGAGCTATTCTTGGAATACAACCCCTCCTACATTATCCCAAAAGCTAAATGTCAATTCTGCCGGGGATTACATAGTCACCGCTATGAACCTAAATTGTATAATTAAAGATACCATTCGGGTATGGCAAGCAACTCATCCCAAAGTGGCAGATGCGTTTTATTGTGATGAATTCAACCATTTAGTTGACCTATCAGGTATAGAAGAAGCTGAATATCTATGGGATAATGGTAGCTCCGCTTCAGCTGTATCGTACATAAGTCCTGGTAAACGTTGGATTCAATTAACTCAAAGACAATGTATTAACTCCGACACGTTCATCATCGACAATTCTGGCGTTGATCTTGAATTGGGTGAAGACCAACACTTTTGTGATTTCATCGCTACTACATTAGACGCTGGTTCTGATGGTATAAAATATTCTTGGAATAATGGTGATACCACACAAACAATCAATGTGAGCACTCCAGGAAAGTATCGTGTTCTCGTTGAGAATAAAGATGGGTGTACCAACTCAGACTCTGTTTTGGTAAGTGTGTCCAACTCCCCCACTTTCAATCTGGGTAGTGATACAACCATTTGTATCAACTCCCCTACAACCATATCAGCCCCATCTGGATTTGTAAAATATTTATGGAATGATGAAAGTAGTGGGCAAAGCATTACAACCATTTTGGAAGGACTCTACAAAGTTACGGTTACAGATAATTTTGGCTGTATAGGCTCAGATAGTCTATTTATTACAGTAGATGAAAATGCTCTACCCAATGAAATGTACTTCCCTAATGCATTTACCCCAAATGGGGATAACTTAAATGAACTTTTCCCATATCAAATTGATGTCGCTCAGCCAGCATACTACATTATCATATACTCTAGGTGGGGAGAAAAAGTGTTCGACTCAAGAACTTCATTAACAGATAATTGGGATGGAACATATCAAGGGAAAAAAGTTCCAAATGAAACCTTCTTTTACTATGTTAACTACAGAGGTTGTGATGGGAATACTCGAAATTCTAAAGGTACCGTCCAGCCCATTTATTGAAGTTTACAAAACGCTTCTTTATCCATTTCAAAAGTTAAAATATTCATAATAGTTGGGCTTAATTCGTGCCACTTAAAAAGATGCTGATTGAATTTTCCCACACGGGTATTTTGAATAATCTCGTAATTTTTAATCTTGTCCTCAGACTTAATAAGGTAATGAACTGCTAAGACTTGTTCATCTTCATTAAATGCACTTTGAATATATTTTTCTGAGACATTGATTAGCTTTGTTTGGCTTATCTTGACACCCAATTCTTCCATAAACTCACGTTTCAAACATTCTAGAGCTCCTTCTCCATACTCTAATCCTCCACCAGGGAATTTTGTCATTTCATATCCATCAATATTTTCGTGGCTTAGTAATATTTTATTACTTTTAATCCAAATACCATAAACGCGTATATTAAATTTGCTCATTCTTTATGACATCAATTTTAATTAAAAATGGACTATTAATTAACGAAAACGAAAAATTCATAGCAGATATATTTATAGAAGGTGATCTTATAACTGAAATTTCAAAAAATGGAATTAATAGAAACGCTTCTCAAGTAATTGAAGCAGAAGGCAAATGGGTCATGCCTGGCGTTATTGATGATCAAGTTCATTTCAGAGAGCCCGGATTAACACATAAAGCTGAAATTTATACTGAAGCTAAAGCTGCTGTGGCAGGAGGAACCACCTCGTTTATGGAAATGCCCAATACAAATCCCCAAGCTACAACGCAATTAGAATTAGAGAAGAAGTATTCCAGAGCGAAACAATGTTCTTTGGCGAATTACTCATTTTTTATGGGTGGAACCAATGATAATTTGGAGGAAGTATTAAAAACTGATCCAGAAAATATTTGTGGAATAAAATTATTTATGGGTAGTAGCACAGGGAACATGCTCGTAGATAACGAGCAGACTCTTCGGAGTATATTTTCAAAAACACCCATGTTGATTGCTACTCACTGCGAGGATGAATCAACCATCCGAAGAAATACTTCCATTTTTAAGAAAAAGTATGGCACCAAAATCCCATTTGAAGCACATCCTATTATTCGAAATCATGAAGCTTGCTACCTTTCTAGTAAAATGGCTACAGATCTTGCAAAAGAATACAATGCCAGGCTTCATATTTTACATATATCCACTGAAAAAGAAATTGAACTTTTCACTAACGCTATCCCCTTGCAAGAAAAAAAAATAACGGCGGAAGTATGTGTTCATCACTTGAGTCTAAATGATACTTATTATACAGAAAAACAAAGCTTAATTAAGTGTAACCCCGCAATAAAATCAGAAAAAGATCAAGCAGCACTTTGGCATGCTTTAAATAATGATTACTTTGATATCATTGCTACAGATCACGCCCCACACACATGGGAAGAAAAGATGAATGATTACCTCGATGCCCCTAGTGGACTTCCTCTTGTACAACATAGCCTTCAATTAATGATTGAACATGTTAAGTCAAGTAAGATAGCTATTGAAAAAATGGTTCAAAAAATGTGTCATGCTCCTGCTCAATTATTTAATATCAACAAAAGAGGTTTTTTAAGAGAGGGATATTTCGCTGATATTGTTATCATCAACCCTGAAACGCAAGAAATTGTAACAAAAAACAATATTCACTACAAATGTGGTTGGAGCCCCTTTGAAGGACAACGATTTACATCATCTATTGATCACACAATTGTATCTGGACACATGGCCTTTTCAAAAGGAAAGTTTAACGAGACAAGACTAGGACATCGATTAACATTTAATTAATAACACTGTTAATAAACTATCTTTGAAATTTTATTATGCAAGTCAATAAAGCAATCCAGCTATTTGAAAAATCAATTCAAAAACACCTAAATATAAAACCTGAAGAGATTCGCTGTAAAAATGACGGTGAATATGTAATTGTTAGGGGTAAATCTACTGAGGTTTATGTTGATATATGGCAACCTGAACAAACCAGTCAATGGCAATATTTTGATCGTGAAAAGATTGCCGGAATATTCCAAATTGTTTCCCCTATTTGTGAATATCCTCATGAAGAACATTTAGGGCAATTTATGGAAGAATTAGCTCATCTTAACTTTCATCTTTTTTCTGCAAAATTCGTAGCCAATGCTCAACAAAAAATTATAAGCATACAATACAAACGTATTTTGGAAGGGTTAAATGAAACTGAAATTATTGAACCTATTGAGGCCGTTGGTTATTATGCTGAAAACTTAAAAGAATATCTTGCCGAAAAATACCACGTTAAAAAAATTTAACTGATTTACGGACAACTATTTTTATTATAGTAACATCTAATAAGTAATCCATGCGATGAGCAATGATAAACATAATGACATATCATTAATAAAAGCTTGCAGCAATGGAGATCATAACGCTTTTAATAAAATATATAATAAGTACGCCGGACTAATGTATAGTATCTGTCTAAGATATATGAATTCACATAATGATGCCCAAGATGCTTTGCAGGAAGGGTTTATCAAAGTGTTTAATAAAATATCATCTTATTCATTTTCTGGGAGTTTTGAAGGTTGGATGAAAAAAATATTTATTAATACGAGCATAGAGCTTATACGAAAGAAAAAATATCACCAAAACATCAATGACATAAGAGACTCTGAATTCAAGACAACATCTAAAATAAATGTTGGGTCTTTGGATGCTAAGAAAATGATTGATTTGATCCAAAAACTTCCTCAGGGTTATCGAACAGTATTCAACATGTATGTCATCGATGGGTATTCCCACAAAGAGATTTCTGAAATGCTTGATATTTCTGAGAGCACCAGTAAAACACAGTTATTTAAGGCACGTAAACAGCTTCAAATAAAATTAAAAGGATGGTTTGAATAATGAAAAAATTCAAAAACATATCAGAATTTGAAAGACTACTCAAAGACCAACTTGAGAATCATGCTACTCCACCACCATCATCAATTATAGAAAATTTTGACCTTTCATCCATAAAGCAATCTAATGCAAAAACTTCAAAAATTATTGAATTAATTAAAAATCCAATTCAAGCAATTAAGATGGTCTCAATTATTGGGGCCTCTGCTACCATCCTATTTTTTGCAGTAAAAAATAAAAACTCCCCAATAAAAGATCTAAACGATACTATATCTGAGCATTCTTTCAGAACCATTGCAGACTCTACTGTAAATATGCAAGACACTGAAAGCATTGAAAAAGATCTAAACGACATCCCAAAAGAGTTAAAAACATTCAAAAATGGTACGACAAACTCTTTAATTCAGACATTACAGACAAAAAGTACTCAGGAAACTCAAATGTCTTTTAAAATTGTTGAGGACGAATCTGACAAGTCAATTAATACCGGGGAAATACCCGAAAATTTAGATGTATCTAATTTTAATCCATGCATCGGTGAAATAATCACCTTGAAAAGCAGGACCAAGGGAGACTGGTACATTAATAATCAAATATTTTCTAGAAATGCTGACCTTATTGAATATAAAGCAGATACTGACCAACCTGTTTCAATAGTTTTTACAAACGAGCATGGCGAAACTCATGAAGTGATTGAAGGCTTGAAAACTAACTATCAAATAATCACTAAAAAAATCGATTTTAACACATTCTCATTCTCAATAAACAATCAAAACATCCTTGCTAACTGGTATCTTGATGACACATTAATATCTAAAAATACAAACAAATGCCATCTTAAAGAAAAACTAGTAGGTGAGTACGTAATTAAAACCGTACCCATAAATATTCCTTGTGCTGAAAAAAGTAAAACGACATTTCAAGTCAAAAGCGAAGGATCTATTAAGTTTTTCAATGTATTTACACCTAACGGAGACGGTACTAACGATGAATACCCGGTAGAAATAAGTAACTATGAAAATTATAAGATTCTCATTTTTAACCAAAGGAATGGCCAAATTATATTTACATCCGACAACCCTGAGAATCGATGGAACGGGAGCATAAATAATATTGGTGAAAATTGCCCTCCTGGAGAATATCTAGCTAAAATTAATTACACCTTAAAAGGAGAAAAACCTCAGACAAAGAATATAAAATTCACGTTAATACGCCCCTAAATTTGAATATTATGACGAAGCAAACTAACTTTACAAACTTTTTTATGAATTATAATAATCTCATTATGAATATTTCAGGATCAAAATATGTATTTATCAAATACATATTTACATTGTTATTTATCTCATCAAGTATCATTGGTTATTCCCAATGTAGCCCAAAAGTGGTCAGAACTGATGGCACATTGAGCACATCAGGTACTTTTTGTGAAGGTCAAATTATATCATTTGAAGCCAACTCCCCAGGATATACCACTACCATTGAGTGGGATTTTGGGTACAACAATAACAAGAGTAGTGCTGAGAAACCCACCTTCAACTACCCTGTTGCAGGCACATACACCGTTACCTTTAAAGGGGACGGTTTTGCAGGTCAGTGTACCGAAACGTTAACAATTACAGTTAAGCCTTCACCGGATATTTATTTTAAACGCTTGAATGATTCTGCACAATGTTTTAAAAGTAATTTATTTTGTTTTCAAGACAGTTCACAAGCACCAAGTGGTCTAATTGTGAGGCAAACCTATGTATTCAGTAACGGATTGCGAATAGATTCTATAAACCCGACCTTTCCTTACTCATTTTGTGTAGATATTACAGACCCTAGCGGAGGATTTTTTGATTTGGTTATAGAATCTGAAGACTCTAGTGGTTGTGTTAGCAAACTATCATTCAAAGATTACCTCTACGTTTATCCAAAATTAGGTATAGAATTTCAAAACCTGACACCTAACCCAAATCCAAATTGTGATTCCACATTAGGTGTATATAAAAATGTTTCACTGGTTCCATTATCAGACATAGACTCTTTCGAGTGGGTATTTGGAGATGGAAATTCTGTAAAAGGTAACTCAACAACTAATACAGAATGGTGGAATGGCCTTGATCCAGCTGAACCAGGAATTATAAAGCACATGTACCGTAAAAATGGAACATTTGACGGAACACTGATTGCATCAGCATATGGATGTAGTGACACCTTTACTTTTAAAGCAGCTGTAGGCAATATTCTGCTAGAACCCAAAATTATCTCGACACCAAACCCTGC
The DNA here is from genome assembly GCA_913043145.1 of uncultured Bacteroidota bacterium. GTDB lineage: Bacteria > Bacteroidota > Bacteroidia > NS11-12g > UBA9320 > UBA9320. The sequence goes on along the minus strand of CAJWLP010000008.1, from coordinate 26,409 downwards.
TTGTACGGCAGACAATCCAATTGAATTTTCAGTTCAAGGACTAAATGGAGCTAATGTGAGTTCATTCTTATGGAATTTTGGTAATCCTCCAGCGGGTCCACCAAACTTTAATGATAGGACTTTAACTCCAGAATTTTCTTATGGACCAGGCCCTTGGATGATTAGTCTTAGATTACAATCAGGACCATGTGATATCACTGTATATGACACCGTTCAAGTTATCGGCCCTGGATCTACAATTGAAGTTGCATTTGATAGGGTTGCAGAAGATCAGGCATACCAATGTGTGATTGAAGATACCGTTTGTTTCCCGAATAATTCCTCTTATTATCAAAATGACTTCAATCAATTGGATGAAGATTCAATTGTTTTCTACTATAAATATACATTCGAGCGAGTGTATGACATCAGTTCAGGACTTTACACTTGGCATTACAAGACTTGGGAGGAAAGACCACGTGGTAATTTCCTGCTCAATGATTCTACTTATGGCAACACGGATACAATCATCAACAATGGCTATAAAGTGTATTATGATGCTTCAAAAGACTCCATAGCAGCAATTAGTGGAGGCGATACCACTTGGCACAAAGACTTTTACGCTGCAGCCCCAAATTTGAGTTATCGTTTCGGAGTTGATGGGAAAAAGCGATTTGTTTTCAACTATACACCTCCAGCAGGTAGAGGTGGGGTTGGAGTCGGAGACCAAACCGCTATTCCTCCAGCTGAGCAATATAAAGATTATAGACCAAATGTATGGAGAGTGTGGGATATGGGAGACCAATATGCACCTCAATGTACAACTGACTCAAGACCTTGGGTAAACAAAAATGTCGGCATAAATTGTAATTGGGTGATTGATAGTGCTCCATGCCATTGGTACACACCGTGGGACGAAATTTACAGTACTTTCCAAGAAGGTAGAAACTACACTCAACCATACCGAGAGACCCGAATATCAAAACCCTTAAGAGAGTGCTATGTGGTAAACATTTATGCTGCTGACACCATGATTGTTCCTGGCGATACAGTCTTAACAATTCCAATTGACTCATCCTACACTTATCGTGGTGTGAATATTCCAGCAGGTGTAACTTATGCAAACAATAGGCTTGGGAATTGGATTGTAAGACGTCCACCCTCTAAATTTTATGGAACTAAGTTTTATTGGGATGCTGCAAGAGACACCTTCGTTGCAATAAATAATATTGTAGACACTACCTTACATAATGAAGATTCATTAGGTAGAAATAATCCTCGTAATGGAAAAGGAAATACCCAATGGACCATAACATATCACGACATGGAATTCAATATTCCCGCAGGTGTCACTATTGATATACTAAAACTTGATGCTCCTGGTGGAGGTGGTGGTGCTGGTGCGACCAGATCTATCACAGGTCCAAGAAAAGTCATTATTGAAGCTGACGAACAGTTTACTTTGTATAGTCTTGATTCAATTACTCCAACAATATATATTGAAGAAAACGATCCTGACACCACCTATGCTCAACCATCTGCTTACGTTGTTCAAGAAGAAAGGTTTGGTATCCCTGTAAGGGTCGTAAAACAAGCTGTGTTTGTTGACTCAGCAGGTCACCGCGAAAAATGGTTTACTGATCAAGCAGTATGTTTTAATGTTTCTCTTTGGCAAAAAGATACAATTCATCCATTGTTATGTGAGTCTACGAGTACAAAATCATTAGCACTTATCCCACCAAATGCAAAAGGATTAGAATGGGTTAGTGGAACACCTTGTCCATTTGATGGGAACAATTTAAATTATATTCTCACTTTTGATATATCTGAGACTAAGCCAGGCTGTACACAACAGTGGTTTGCAGTAAATCTAGATACTTTTGCTGACCCAAATGCCTTTATTCCATTCAACCAAGGGCTCTTGGCTCCACCACCACCAGGGCTCCCCATACCTTTCGTACTTCCGTATGATATACGAGGTAATCTGGGCACTCAATTTGTCAAAGGATATACTCCAGGTCAAATAGGAGATCCCTATGCAAGAAATCCAATTGGTTCATTCGCCCTTGGATTGATTGTTGGAAACGGTAAACCAGATCCTAATGGAGGGCCTCCTGCATGTCTAGATACATTCTACTATCCAGATTTATTTAGAATATTACCCCTCGATGCTAGTTTTGATATTGTATATCCAACACCTATTAGCACTACTCCTTTACAGTACTACATGTGCCCAGGAGATACCGCATACTACAGAATTACTAACCCAATTCAAGATAGTATCAAAACACTTCGATGGGCATGGGGTTACCAAGGTTTAGGAAAAGGTCCTAAGCTATCGATATATGTAGAAGAATTCAAGTATTATGAACCTTATACTGGTCCTAGGCCAAACAGAAACGATAAAAACATTGTATATAATGGCGAGGATTGGTTGTATAACTATGTAGTTCGCAGAAATCTTACTGATGTGTTAGGTGAAGAATTATTGGATACTATTGTCACTTCTATCATTAAAGATTGGAAAACTGTCGCAATCAAAACAAACACCGACAGACTAATTAAAGATGCCTTTGAACAATTATTAAATCTAAACTACAATGAAATACCAGCAGAAGATATCCCATATTATCTTGGAGATGGAACCTATGGTTGTTTAGATACAACTGGAATAAGTGCTCTTTTCCAATTTGGTAAAGAAGTATATTCTGACAAAACCGGTGAGTGGGGTGTATCACGTGTAGGTGATAAAATATATCGTACCGATACAAGTGTAACCCCAAATGTTCAAATAGAAACACAACACATTCTACACTTCAGAGACTCGTCTATGCAAGGATTTGACACCCTTATGTTGGATACCAACTTTGATGGTAAGAAGGACATGTTAACTGGTCTTTATAGACACATCTATAAATATCCTGTAATTACTAATCCAGACGAATGTAATCCTGGTGTGAAGGATACCATTTATAAAAATGGTAGTGGACCAATGGCACCATCTCTATTCTTAAACAGTACTCCTGGTTGTGAGGCAAGATCTACCAAACTCTTAAACGTAGGTTTTTACAACGACTTCTGGGTAAGTAATGAGAACTTATGTCAAGGTCTAAATCTTGTTATTGAAGATTCCCTAAGATACTATCAATATGGGGAGCAAGATCCACTAACCTATCCAATTCACGATTTCCCATTGTGGCAAACAAGATATATTACAAATAAGGAAACTTATCGAGCAGATTGGGATATTAATGATGGCCAATTTGATAGTACTCGTTCTATAATCCTAAACCACACCTACACTGAACCAGGAGAATACACAATTACCGTTGTAGCTGAGGATAGTATTGGTTGTACAGATACTACTTTATTGAAAGCTTATGTATCTAAGGTTATTCCTGGATTTGATTTTGGAAGTGAAATTGTGAATTGTGCATCCATTATTAATTTCCAAGACACAACTTCAGTGATTGACCCATGTGCTGCAAAAGATACCTGCACCAATGGTACTGACTTATCTTGTGAGAAAATTATCGCATGGGAATGGGATTTCGGGGACGGAACTAGAAAAAGTATACTCCAAAATCCATCTCATAATTACACATCTGGTGGAACTTACACTGTAACACTTATCGTTACAACTCAACTCGGATGTATAGATAGTATCAAACGACAACTATATATTCCTGGTCCACAACCAAGATTTGAGTTTGATAATGATGTATGGAACACCAATGATACAGCAGTAATCTGTGTGAATGATTTAGTTAACCTTAAAAATACTAGTCAAGGAGATGTAAATAATCCTAAATTCCAAATCATTTGGGGAGACGGAAGTAACAACCCTCCTGGTGATATAGACTCTGTGTTTGGTCATGTTTATACGACTCCAGGAACCTATGAATTGTTCTTAATCCAAGAAGATGAAATACCAGGAACGGGTAATCGTTGTTCAAGAATTTTCCCAGATACAAATCCAGATCTACTGATTCAACGTCGAATTGTAGTTATTGTGAATCCTCGCCCTGAGGTAGAAATTACTGCATCAGATACGTTAGTTTGTCCTGATGATCCTATAACATTTACGGGTATTCTAGATGACCGATATATTCGATTAAAATGGTTAATGGGGTACAATGATGATGAGATTAACGAAAATGTACCTGATACAACCGTAACATACGCTTATCCTAATCCTGGCGTATATGATGTTGTCTTAGCACCTGAATATGATGAATTACCAAGATGTTGGGATAGAGATACTATTAGAGTCAGAGTAGTTGACGTTAAAGCAAGTTTCGATATCGATAGCTCTGCAAGACCAGAATTCTGCTTCACTAATACATCAACTGGAGCTATTAGCTACCAATGGACGTTCGAAGAAAATGATCCTGAGGTAGATGGCTCTAGTGAAGAAACAGACCCATGTTATAATTGGGGTGAACGAAAAGGTGTTTATCAAGTATGTCTTACGGCAATCAGCTCAGAAGGTTGTGAGGACGACACTTGTCAAACAATATCAAATACGTTTATGAGACGACTTGTCCCATACAACGTCTTCACTCCTAACAGCGACGATGATAAAAACACTGAATTCGTAGTTGAAGGAGAAAGCCTTGATGAATACGAAATTAAAATCTTTAATCGATGGGGTGAGTCTGTCTTCAAGTCCACTGATATTAACTACTCTTGGAACGGTAAAGTTAACAATACCGGAGAAGAATGCCCTGAAGGAACCTACTTCTACATCATAAACTACACATTTAAATTTGGTGAGAAAAATGAAGGTAAAGGACCTATTGAAGGTTCTGTAGACTTGATTAGAAATTAATCTGTAATTCTATATCACATTAAAAAACCATTTGCTAAGGCGAATGGTTTTTTATTTATTGAATCAATTTAAAATAATTTATGTTGATTTGCAGTGCTTATTAAGAAAGACTGAGGGATTAGGCCCATAGACGTCTTGGCAACCTGAGTATCAAAATATCAAGGTGCTACATCCTATCCCACAATTGGGAGAAGATAAGTGTTCTATAAACCTAATTGTACACTCTCATTAATAATTATGACAAGACAATTAGAAAATTACCTTCGATTAAGTGGTTTAGAACCATTAGTTAAGTCACCCAATATCAATTTTATGAATATTGGTGAACGAACAAACATTACAGGTTCTAAGAAATTTGCTCGCCTAATTTTAAATGATCAATATGATGAAGCAATTGATATTGCTCGACAGCAAGTAGAGAATGGAGCTCAAATCATCGATGTAAATATGGACGAAGGAATGCTAGATGGAAAGTCTGCAATGATTAAATTCTTAAACCTTATTGCTGCGGAACCAGATATCTCAAGAGTTCCTGTAATGATTGATTCTAGTAAGTGGGAGATTATTGAAGCTGGACTTAAAGTTGTACAGGGTAAAGGAATTGTAAATTCAATAAGCCTAAAAGATGGCAAAAAAGAATTTATCAAAAGAGCTAAAAAAATTAAGTGGTTTGGAGCTGCCACCGTGGTAATGGCTTTTGACGAAAATGGACAAGCAGATACTTTTGAAAAAAGAATAAATATATGTCAACGTAGCTACGATATCCTTGTCAATGAAGTTCAATTCCCTCCTCCAGATATCATATTTGATCCCAATATTTTAACGGTTGCAACTGGTATTGAAGAACATAATAATTACGCAGTAGATTTTATTGAAGCTACTCGGTGGATTAAAGAAAATCTACCTTTTGCTAAAGTTAGTGGAGGTGTAAGTAATATTTCATTCAGTTTTAGAGGTAATAATATTATTCGAGAAGCGATGCATTCTGCATTTCTTTATCATGCTATAAAAGCCGGCTTAGATATGGGAATTGTCAACGCGGGTATGATCGAAGTATACGAGGAGTTGCCCAAAAATATTCTTGAAGCAGTTGAAGATGTTATTCTGAACAGGCATGAAGATGCAACTGAAAATTTAATAGCTCTTGCTGAAGTCGTCAGAGGGAATGGTAAAAAAATTGTTCAAGACCTAAGTTGGAGAAATGAAAATGTTTACGAGCGGTTAAAACATTCTCTCATAAAAGGAATAACGGAATATATTGAAGAAGACACCGAAGAAGTTCGTCAACAACTCAACAAACCCATAGAGGTTATAGAAGGTCCGCTCATGGCAGGAATGAGTGTAGTTGGAGATTTATTTGGGAGTGGTAAAATGTTCTTGCCTCAAGTAGTCAAAAGTGCACGGGTAATGAAAAAATCCGTAGCATACTTACAACCTTATCTAGAAGCTGAAAAAAGTGAAGGAAACACCCAGGGGAAAATATTATTAGCAACCGTAAAAGGAGATGTTCATGATATTGGAAAAAATATTGTTGGAGTAGTTTTAGCATGTAATAACTACCATATAATTGATCTTGGTGTCATGGTTCCAACCAATACTATTATTGATGCTGCAATTGAACACAACGTCGATATGATTGGACTAAGCGGTTTAATAACTCCTAGTTTAGAAGAGATGGTTAATATAGCAGACGAAATGGAAAGAAGATCTTTGAAAATACCTGTATTAATTGGTGGTGCAACAACCTCTCGAATGCATACAGCTGTTAAGGTAGCTCCAAAGTATTCTGGACCAGTAATCCATGTATTAGATGCCTCTCGATCGGTTCCGGTAGCTAGTCAACTCATTAGCACAAAAACACATGAAAACTTTACAACTCAAATTAAATCCGAATATGATCAACTTGCTATTCAACATGCAGCTCGACAATCTGAAAAAAAGGTACTTTCATTCAATGAATGTCTGAACAATAAACCCATACTTAATTGGAATGATTACACTCCTCCAACACCAAATAAAACTGGAGTTGAAATATTAAAAGATTTTGATTTATCTGAGCTAAGAAACTATATCGATTGGACCCCTTTCTTTTCAACTTGGGAACTCAAAGGTAAATATCCTGATATTTTTGAGGATATCTATGTTGGGGAAGAAGCAAAAAAGTTATTTGAGGATGCTCAAGAAATGCTCGATCAATTAATTTCTAAAAAAATCCTTAGTGCTAATGGAATTGTTGGAATTTTTGAAGCTTTTGAAGAACAAGGAGACATAATACTCCCAAAAAATCAGATAACTTTCAATTGTCTTCGTCAACAAAGAAAGATGGGTAATAATATACCAAATCGTTCTCTAGCTGACTTTATAGCTCCAAAAAATACAGGTAAGAAAGACTACTTAGGAGCATTTGCCGTAACCACTGGAATAGGAATTGAAAAAATTGTAGAAAAATATGAAAAGGATCAAGATGACTATAATTCAATTTTGGTAAAAGCTATTGCTGATCGACTTGCAGAGGCATTTGCGGAATACTTGCATGAGTATGTCCGAAAAAAAATGTGGGGTTATGCTTCTGATGAAATATTAGATAACGAACTGCTGATACGGGAAAAGTATCAGGGTATACGACCTGCACCTGGATATCCTGCATGTCCTGATCATACCGAAAAAGGGAAACTTTGGGATTTACTTGATGTAGAAAATCATACGGACATTAGTCTAACTGAAAGTTACGCTATGTACCCAACTGCTGCTGTATCTGGATTCTATTTTTCACACCCAGAAAGTAAATATTTTGCTGTAGGAAAAATTGGAGAGGATCAATTAAAAAATTATGCTCATCGTAAAAATGTTTCTTTTGAATATGCTAAAAAATGGTTAAGCCCTAACTTATGATAAATAACTACCTAATATTAGGTAGTTAAATTGCATACTTGCATCTTTGTAAATACAAAAAATGAACATTGGTATACTTTGTTACCCGACGTATGGTGGTAGTGGTGTAATTGCAACAGAATTAGGTAAAGCACTGGCTGAAAAAGGCCATAAAATCCACTTTATATCTTATAATCAGCCTGTAAGGTTCGATGCATTCAATGAGAATTTATTTTTTCATGAAGTTCGATTTAATAATTATCCGCTTTTTAAATACCCCCCATACGAAACAGTTCTTACTAGTAAAATTGTTGATGTCGTAAAAAGTTACAAACTAGATGTACTTCATGTTCATTATGCCATACCTCACGCTGCCGCTGCAGTAATGGCAAAAAGTATTCTAAAAAAAATAGGGATAGAAATTAAAATAGTCACTACACTTCATGGTACAGATATTACGCTTGTAGGTAAAGATAAAAGTTTTGAGCCCGTAGTCAGTCATTCACTATTTGAAAGTGATATTGTTACTGCTGTTTCTAATAGCCTAAAACTTGAAACTTACCAAAATTTTAGTTACGATGGGGATATACAAGTTGTCCCAAATTTTATTGATTTCCAAAGATTTAATAAACAACCAAAAGATCATTTTAAAAAAATCATAGCTCCTAATAACGAAAAAGTTATCGTTCATACATCCAATTTCAGAAAGGTAAAAAGAGTCCCCGACGTGCTCAACGTATTCAGAAAAATTGCCAAAGAAGTACCCGCTAAAATGCTTTTTATAGGAGATGGTCCCGAAAGAAATAGCATAGAAAAGGAGTGTATGTCTTGTGACATGTGTAAAGATGTTACATTTCTTGGGAAACAAGAGGCTGTTGAAGAAATCTTAAGTATAGCCGATCTTTTTATTATTCCGTCAGAAACTGAAAGTTTTGGACTTGCCGCATTGGAAGCTATGGCCTGTGAAGTTCCTGTAATTAGCACAAATGCTGGTGGACTTAAAGAAGTTAATATTGATGGGGTAACAGGATTTACAAGTGATGTTGGAGATACGGATAAAATGGCAAAAGATTCACTCTATATCCTTAAGGAGGAAAATTTAAACCAGTTTAAGGCACTTGCAAAAATGCAATCGCTTAAATTTAAATTGGATACTATTCTCCCTATTTATGAGAGACTCTACCAATAAGTTTACTTTTCAATCGTAAAAATTACATCAGAATTAGCATCTAATGTAACAAATTGATTGATTTCAACTTGTTCTGTAAAATTACCAGAAAATATAATTTGCGTATTCGTATTTGAGATGATCTGGACAATGTTTTCATTATCATCTACTAATGCTATTTTTCCATCGCTTTCTGACCATGTTCCTTGAGTTTGGACTCTTTGTACAGGTATTGCCTGATCCAGTTGTTGGCCCGTAAATTCAGCTATTACATCTGCTGTGAAACTTAAATCTGTTGTGTATCTATTTGGATTTTCACTAAATGTTACCTTCCCAGTAATATCAGAACCTTTACCCGTAAATGTACCTGCTTGTTGTCCCCTAAATGATAAAACCCCATTTGTTAAATCAATTTTGGTGTAATCCCATTCTCCTACAAATGGACTAACTTCAACGCCACCCCCATTATTGTTACCACCATTATTATTCCCAGTAGTATCTGTTGAATTTCTAACTTCCTCAACTAAAGGTAGAGGAGGTTTTTTACAACTATGAAAGATGGGTGTTAAAAGGCCCAAGAATAGAATAACGGTGATTTTTTTCATGATTAATTAAGGTGCAAGATACTAAAATTTAACCATTCCATAACTTCCATGATTTGTCTGCTTGTATTTTCAACATATCCAGCCCATTTACAATCATTGCCCCATTTAATTTTGATTTAGCTAAGAATAGACTCTCTTTAGGATTATACACCAAATCATAACACAAGTGATTTTTGGTAATTGCTGAGTATGGAATATCTACACAGGTATCCACTTTTGGAAAAGTTCCCAAGGGAGTTGTATTAATAAGTATTTGGTGGCTTTTAACCATGTCATTATCTATCTGAGTATAATTCATCAAATCATGATTTGACTGAGACACATGAGTGCACTCAATACCCAGAGATTTCAATACATAAGTAATCGTTTTACTTGAACCACCTGTTCCAAAAATTAATGCCCTTTTATGATAGGATTGAAGATACTTAAGTAACGTATTTTCAAATCCAAAGTAATCTGTATTTTCTCCACATAACAAATCATTTTTTACTGTAACAGTATTAACCGAATTTATCTCACTAGCTATAAGGCTAATTTCATCCAAATATGGGATAATTAATTGCTTGTATGGTATAGTAATATTAAACCCGCTTAAGTCATTTTCGTGAATTAATGCTTTGATCTGACCCAATGATGGCAATTCAAAGGCTTGATAGGAACAATCATTGATACATAATTCATTAAACTTATCTCTAAAATATCTTGGAGAAAAAGAATGAATCAAACTCTTACCTATAAGCCCATAATTTCTCATTTTTTTGAACTAAACCTATCAAGACCAAAAATAAGAAATACTGCCACTGCCATTAATAGTATGCAAGTAAAAACATGAGGTTCTGTTCCATATAAAGGATTTTCATCCAACTCAGAAAAAGTGGAAGGAAGAATACTTTCACTAAATTTTACTACTTCTTCTCCCTTACTATTGATCCTTGTAGAAGTAACATGTTGCCATGGCCAAACTTTGTTTAATGATCCTAAGAGAAAACCACCTAATAATGCTAAAGTCTGATTTGGATATTTATCAAAAGTAAATCCCAATAATCTTGAAAAAGTAAACAAACCAATTAATAAACCAAGTCCAAAAACAACGACTAATTGAAGTTCAGGTCCTAATGGATTGACTATAAAATCTTTTATTGCAGGCATAATTATGGTATACATACCCATAAGTAATAACACAAAACTTCCAGAAAGCCCGGGAAGCATCAAAGCTGAAATTCCCAAAATTCCGGATAAAAACACCATAACTAAATGTTCACTTCCTGAGGAAGGACTAGTAATTGTAATCCAATAAACTAGACCAAAGCCTAGAATAAAAAATAGAATTTCTATTAGCCCCCATCTTTTAATTTGCTTTGTAATTAGTGGTATCGAAGCGATAATTAAACCAAAGAAAAAACTCCAAATATGAATTGGATGAGATTCTAATAAACCTACTATAATTTTAAGGCCAATTATGAATCCTACAGCCATTCCAAGTATTACTTTTAAAAGAAAATTACCATCTATTTTAGCCCAAACACCCTTAAAGCCCTCATTCTTGAAAATACCAATCAATTTAAAATTAATTGCATTTATTGAATTTAGAAGTCGCTCATAAATCCCTGTTATAAAGGCTAAAGTTCCTCCTGAAACACCTGGTATTACCTCTGCAATACCCATAGTAGCTCCTTTTAATATTAGTCTTAATGTTTCTTTCATGAATTCTTTACAAATTTACTACCTCATACTCAACTTACACTTTATGTTTGTAATATTAAATATGAAAAAGACTGTTGCTATCATCTTTCTTTCCATAAGTGTAATGCTATTTATGGATAGCTGCAAAGCAAAAAAAAGATATAAATACAAAGGCCCAACTAAGAATTGTGACTGCCCAAATGGGTAATCCACTATAGTAATTTCACTTTTTTCTTTGGCGTGACAAAATGCCAACGTAAATAGTTTTCCATGGTTACATCTATTTTATTGGGGTTTACATTGTAGTTAAATCCTAATCGATTTAGAAAAACAAGATGTCTCCCAATTTCAACCTCATACCCTACACGCAAACCAATCATTTTTCGATAATCATGTGCAATTGGCCAATTTTTATTACCTAATGAATGATAAAGTTGTTCACCCCAAGGTGCTTGAAATTGATACCCATCAAAATAATTAGCAACAAATTGATAATCCTTATGATTTAGCCTGATTACCCCAAAGTGTCCAACTCCATCATAAAACCCATTGACTTTCACATCACTTCTATCTTCATAATAAATAACATGACCACCCATAAACAAAGAAGTGTTTTTATTAAAATTAACACTATACTCAAGACCATTTGCAAAATTGTACTCTACAGAATTTGGTGAGCTATTCTTGTCAATTTCACCAGCACTATGAACGGTCATTCCCTGAGCATTAAATGATAATTTATGCTTGTCATTATTAATTGGGTTTAAAAAAACATTGTAACCAGCCACAAACATCTCATTTTTAGGATCATCATAATAAATCATATCATGCCAGTCAATCCATATATCATAAGTTAAGCGATCTCCAGGTTTAACAATTTGAACACCTTGCTCGAAACGATCCGTAATTACCTTCTCGTAATCATACATTGGTTCAATCATCTTATGCTGAAGAGTTCCGTCTAAATTACCAAAAGTGACATTGTGCTTTAATACATCACGATAGGTGAATTTAAAATAGGGTTCAACTGTCTTAATTTCAGGATTACCAAAATCATATCGAACTAGTACCCCTCCATAAATTTGAGCTTTATCATTAAAAGAATATTGCATATAGGGTAGTAGATTAAATCCTATATATGATGATCCTTTGTCCACTCTTGACAGGTACTCAGCATTTCTAAAGTAACTTAGATTATCAAAGTGAAACTGTACATGATAAGAATCAATAACTTTTTCATACTTATTATTGTCAAAGAATGAATTTTCATATTGACTGTAAACATTAGTAACCATTAACAATAAAAATATGAGAAATGAAAAGTACCTTGAAATCATATGGTTAAAAATTTAATTATGCAAATAAGCAACTTTGCAGTGGTATTTCAATAGCAATAGTTAACAGGCACAATATTTGAATATAACCTTGTAATATGATTAGAGTACTTATCACTTATTTAACAATCCTCATAATTGGGAGTGGATTTAAAATGGATAATAGTATTGAAAAAAAATTTCGAAATCACCCTAATGAAGCTTTTACATTTGGCGAGCAACTGAATTATAGAGTTCATTATGGATGGATTAATGCTGCATCAATAGACATAAAAGTAGGGAGTAAAGCCAAAAAGATCAATGGTCGATCAACCTATAACATCAAAGCTATTGGAAAAACATATCGATCTTTTGATTGGGCATATAAAGTTAGGGATCACTTTGAAACGTACATCGATAGTGTAAGCCTGGCTCCCCTAAAATATTATAAAAATGTTAGAGAGGATAATTACAGAGATGAAGATCTTGTCTATTATAACCATATAAAACAACGATTAACAGGCAAAAAGAAAAACATGGATATGCCCGCTTATTTACAAGATATTGTTAGTGGTATATTTTATGCTAGAACTATAGATTTTGCTGACTCTAAACCTGGCAATACATTCCCAATTAGCATCTATTTAGATCAGGAAATCTATGACTTAAAATTTCGATATCTTGGTACGGAAACAATTAAAACAGATCTTGGAAAAATTAAATGTTTTAAACTACGTCCTCAACTGGTAGTCGATAGGGTCTTTAAGGACGAGGATGATATGACTATTTGGGTAAGTGCCGATAAAAATAAAATACCTGTTCGTGTAAAGGCAAACATTTACATAGGATCTGTAAAAGTAGATATTACAGATGCTTCTGGATTAAGAAATCCATTCACATCAAAGCTATAAGCACAGCAAATTAATTTGTTTGACCAATTTTTATAGATGTAAAACAATTGTTTTCAATACTTTTACATTCTAATCATGAATTTCCTCAGTGGTGAACAATTAGCAAAAAATCTTGGAGAGCGAATTCTTTTTGAAGAGTTAGATATCAGTATTAATAAAGGTGATAAAATTGCTCTAATTGCCAATAATGGAACTGGGAAAAGTTCCCTGCTTAAGATTTTAGCGAAAGAAGATGACCCCGACATAGGGGTTGTCAGATATGGGAAAAATATACGTATTGCTTACTTGAGTCAAGAAGCAAATTTTGAAGAAAATCTAACCATTCAAGAGCTGATTGATTATAGTAGTAGTGATGTATTATCTATAATTAGGTCATATGAATCTGCATTAAATGCTCAAACAAATAACTTTAACACTGAAACACAACGAATATTTAACCAAGCTACAATAAAAATGGATCAATATAATGCTTGGGACTATGAACGAAAATTAAAAGAATTGCTATCAAGATTTAATATATCCGACTTCAATCAACCGATTGCCTCTTTAAGTGGTGGGCAAAAAAAAAGATTAGCAATTAGTCTAACATTATTAAATAACCCTGACTTATTGATACTAGACGAGCCCACAAATCATCTTGATTTAGAGATGATTATATGGCTAGAAAACTATCTCAAAAAATCATCCATCAGCATATTGATGGTAAGTCACGATCGATACTTTATTGATTCAATATGCAATCAAATCATTGAACTAAATCAAGGGAAATTACAGACGTATAATGGAGATTACGCTTATTTCCTTGAGAAAAAAAATTATCTTGAAACAGCTCAAGCTACTGAAATTGAAAAAGCCAAACAACTATATAAAAAAGAATTAGATTGGATAAGAAGAAGCCCCAAAGCAAGAACTACTAAAAGCAAATCAAGAATTGGATCTTTTTATAAAACTGAGGCAAAAGCTAAAAGTGGGACTAAAGAAAAGGAACTTCAGTTATCTGTTAAAATGAACCGTATTGGCGGCAAAGTGCTTGAACTAAAAAAAGTCTACAAATCCTACAAAGATCTTATTATCATAAAAGGATTTGACTATACCTTCAAAAAAGGAGAACGTATAGGTATTGTTGGTAAAAATGGTACCGGAAAATCAACTTTTTTAGATGTAATCATGGGAATTGAACCTGCTGATAGTGGCAAGATAAATCGTGGAGATACCATTGTATTTGGGTATTATAGTCAAGAAGGAATTAAAAATATAAAACCTAATAAACGGGTTATTGAAGTGCTTAAGGATATTGCTGATGTTATCACTTTAGCGAATGGGAGTAAAGTTTCCGCAAGTCAATTACTCAATCAATTTCTTTTCCCACCACAGATGCAAAACCAACAAGTATCAAAACTAAGTGGTGGCGAAAAACGTAGATTATATCTACTGACTGTACTGATGAAAAATCCCAATTTCCTTATTTTAGACGAGCCCACTAATGATCTTGACATCATTACTTTAAATAAACTGGAGGCATTTTTGGAGGACTTTGGGGGTTGTATAATTGTAGTAAGTCATGATCGATATTTTTTAGATAAAGTTGTCGAACACATTTTCATCTTTGAAGGTAATGGTGTTATCCGAGATTTTAATGGTAGCTATACTGAGTATCGATTATGCTTAGATTCGAAAAAACACAATAAAAATTACACTCAGAAAAATCTAAAAAAGACTGAAAAGAAAAAGGATATTAAAGCTAAATTAAGTTTTAAAGAGAAATATGAATTTGAAAACCTTGAAAAAGAAATTGAACACCTTGAAAAAGAGAAAACTAAACTTGAATTTCTCATTTCTGAAAATTCTGACAACTATGAATTTGTTAATGAAAAAGCAAAAATATTAGACCAATTGATTAAAGATATTGATACTAAAACTGATCGATGGATGACCTTAAGCGAATATTAGAAGTCCATTAAAATTAAATATAATTAATATAAAATTTCCCCAATGTAACTTGTATCTAAAACGGTGAATTTTTTAAATTCTCATATTCGAGAATTTGAACCCATCCTGCTGAAGTTTGAATCAATTATAGCTTAAATATTACTCCAAACAGAACTTGTCTTGGCGGCTGGTATCGAGCTGGATTATTTGGTGGCAAGCCACTTTCCTCTGGACCTAAATATCTGTCATCTCTCCAATTATTAGGTACATCATCCCCGCGTTCCCAAGCGCCCCCCGTAACAGGGTTAATTATTTGAGCTCTCTTAGTATCAAATAAATTTCTAACTTCAATACTCAGTGTTATCCCTTTTTTATTTTTACCCACAAAAGTCTTGGTTAATTTAATATCAGCATTCACCCATGGAGTTGCTCTTTCTTCTAAAAAAGATGTTAAATCAGTAGCGTATTCTGGTCTTCCTAGAGCATTGTAACCTTCAAGTATCATAGGAGTATATCGAAACCCACTCTGATAAGACGAACTAAAGTAAACTTGTATCCCGTCCATCCAATTGGAATAATAACTCGCACTACTATCCGGCGTAAAAACACTCCCTAAATTAATATTCCATGGTCTGTCCCATGCTAAATAATTTTCTGTACTCAAAGGTACTTCACCATTTTGAGCAATTTGCAAGCTGCTCTCTCGAGCACTATTGCTCTTCCCTTTTGCCAGTTGATAAGCTACGTTTCCAAATATCCGAAACTGATTGGTTGCCCTCCATATGACATTTATTTCTGCTCCTTGAACTTTTGCATAATCTTGGTTAATATACATTGTTTTACTCACAGGGCGGCCAGTCTGGTCATTAACAATAACTTTTCTGCTTACAATATAATCAAATCGATTGTTATTATAAGCAGCCACTGTTAGACCTAAGTTTTTTCCTATCTGAGACTTAAATCCTATTTCATAAGAAATATTAACCTCAGGATTCAAATCTGGATTTCCTAAAAAAGACAAAAAACTTCTATCTTGATACACTGGATCTAATCCTGCATACAAAAATCTAGGATGAGGCAATCTCATGCTATGAGAATAATTAAAGTACAACACATTGTTACTGGTTACAGGGAAGGATACATTGACCTTTGGAAGAATTCTTGCCTTATATCGTAAACCGAAAACCTTAATTGTATTTTTTTGATAATCAGACCTAACTTGATCAATAACTGGAGCCTCAGGGTTAGCGACTGCATCATCAGCAAACTTACCTGGTGCCCAATAATTAAATCGGAATCCTAGATTAGCGATAATTCCTTTATAATCTATTTTGTCACTAAAGAATAAACCTCCGTTATTTGGCTTCACATTCCAGATATCATTACTTGAACCTATACTAATACTTGGAGTGCTTGTGCTATCATTTATCACAATTGGTGCTCCTACCCATGGACGTGTAACATCCACCCATTGGTATTGATTCAATTTTTGCTCCCATCCAAAATTAATCTGGTGCACTTTACTCGAAGGATAATATTTAGCATTTGCTTTTATCGTGTATTCTTGAGCGAAATGATCATGCCATAAAGAACTTATTCCTCCATTATTTACAAATCCTGGCCCCGGTAAAACAAACTGAATATTTTCGCTAGGATTAAATACTTGAACGGGGTCTGTAACAATACTATATTCGTCAAATACCTGATCTACAGATGGAGTTCTAAACGGTCGACCGTTAGCGTCTGCTCGAAGATTAGTAAATAACCTTCCAATAGAAAAAGTGGCAACCAATTGCTCATTTATAGCCCTCCTAAGATTGATGGCTGTTAAATTAGAATGATGAGTATAGGTAGTTGCATTGTCTAAATTTAAGCTTCTTTCAAATTGGAACCCTGGTCTTAAAATAGCATCGAAACCAACAATCTGAAGCGTTCTTGTATTTTGATTGATTGTTAAACTGTGCTGATTGGTAATTGAAATTTTTGTTTTTGAATTCAGCTCATGACTTATTTTAAATGTATGAGTAAATTGATTGGACTGTCTAGGTGCCCATAAACTATCATTTTTACCGATAATGGAGCTATGAATTTGATTTGCGGTTGGACCAAAATAATCATCACTTAAGTTATAGGTAGCATTATTAAAGAAATAGAATTTCTTGCCTCTCACTTTGAATTTACCCCCAAATGATAATTCGCCCAAATCTGTATTCCAACCAATAGCAGATGGACCACCTAGGTTATCTCTTTGAAAACTACCTGAAATCTGAAATTTCTCAGAACCTTCTTTAATCGTTGTACTTATGACTCCTGCTGTTCCACCATCATGCTCGGCTCCTGCACCACCAGTAATCAACTGTAGCTCTCCAATAGAACCACTCGATACTTTTACGCCAAATCCCGTTCCAGCCAATGGATCCTGTGCACTTATGTTATCAATGTTAAATGATGTTTCATATACACGTGCACCTCTGATTTGAATTCCATCACTAGACTTTGATACTCCAGCCTGCATAGCAACAACTTCCTGGACATCTCTGACGTTCATCTCACTGATATCCTTTTTATTTAAGGTTATGGTACTTTTAGCGTCATCCAATTCAATGATTTTTTTCTTACCTACAACCTTAACGGTCTCAAAAGTATTGGTTTGAGCTACCATCTTAACATTGAGTATTGTATTGATACCAGCCTTTATATCAATATCATTGTACACTTTTTGTTGATAGCCAATAAATGAAATATTTACGGAATATCTTCCAGGCTTAATGTTTTTTATAACAAATGTCCCATCTGCCTCAGATATTGCAGCTCCATATGTTCCAACAACACGAACATATGCCCCAACTAGATTTTCTCCAGTTGATTCGTCAGTTAGTTTCCCTTTCAAATTCCCCATTTGAGCATGAGAAAAAAGAGCTGAAAAAGCTAATATACTACCAATTAAAAGTCTCATTAAATATTTTTGAAATTAATTGATTCTGATTAGATGATAACTTGTCTAGCTTATGTAATTCTACGGTAAATAAAACCAGATTTACATCACCTTCCGTTGATCTTCTTTGAATTGCAATAGTCTTTGGCCCAGTCCAGCCACCATTTGGGGTGAGATGAGCTTCATACAAGGCCTCTGCTTCTTGACTGTAGTAAAATGGATCAATAGCTAATAAAAAATTGGTTGGTTGTAAATCTGGGAATCCATCTACTTTACTTTTTGCGAAACTGTCATTTTCAAAAAATGCCTGTCCTCTACTACTTGTAAAGCTATCGATAGATAATACTCCACCTATGATATCAATGTTAGTCCCTGTAGCAAATGCTGTAGAAACAAGAACTTTTTTCTGATTATCTATTAACCCTTGAATAATAGGTGCCGCAAAATCAAGGAGTTTGCCATCGGCTCCTGTTAACGGATTACTAAAATTACCTTCATCAGTATGAAAAAAAACTTTATCATATTGTTCCGACAACAATCTGAAATCTGGATTCCAAAACCTAGGCTGATTTAACCCTCCATTCTTAGCATAATTTATAAAATCTGCTGAAGTATAATTGTTATTTACTAACGTTTGATATTCCTTATCAATTCGATTATTGTGGCCTCCTATTACCAGAAGATCTGAAGTTTGACTCCAGACAAATATTGGAGGTGTGCTATCAATATTACTAGAAGTATTTGCAATATCTTCAACCCTCAATTGGATTATGTTTTCACCACCATTATTAAATCCATCTATTGTATGAGATGACTCCTTTTCTAATCCATAATAAACTTTTGCATCACCAACACCACTTTCTGATGGGTTGACAGGTAAAAGAGATACCAGTTTTTGGTTGAGATCAATTTCTGACCACGAACCCTCATTGGCTCTTATAAAACATTTTTTTAATGTTTCGTCTCCATCAGGGTCAGAAGCCATATATCTAAAAGTAATCACCAGGTTTGTTGTGTCTAGAGGAAGTGATGCCTCCTCAAAATATACCTCTGGTGTGCTATTTTTTAAAGGTACCTTTAAATATGCAGGAGTAGGGTCTTTAACTCCCTCGTTGTCTACTGCACGTACATAAAAGTCAATATCTGTTGAGTCCTGATTAGGCTCTATATCAAATAGAAAAATACTGTCTTGTGTTTGGGTTTTAAACCAATCTTTATCTCCAATTCGAATCTCATAAAATTGGATATAGCCATCGATATCTGTTCCAAACCAAGTAAGGTTTACCGTACTATTCAGACGGTTATTCCCTGATAAGTTGATGCTCTCAATAGATATTTGAGTCTCAGGAGCACTGTTAGGCAATGATTCGCCCTCCTTACAAGAGGCGATAAAAAGTAGCAAGACCAGGCAAATAATAATGGTCTTGCTACTTGTTATTTGAGGGTGACTATTAATCAAATTTTAATGAATTTAGCTGACATTTTAATTCCATCCGAATCTATAAATTCTAGCATATATATTCCAGGAATCAGTGAATCTATATTTAATTGCCTAGAATCAAGTATAGGTGTTTTCATCATTTCTCTACCCTCAATACTTCTAATGTATAATGTTCCACTTTTCAAATTTCTAGTAGTCACATTCAACACATCGCTAGAAGGGTTCGGATAGAATATGAACCCGTTTTCATCAATGTCTATTATAGAATTTGTCGCTGTATCACCTGCATAATTTGTACTCTCAAGTGATAAACTAAACCCAATAATATCATCGTTGTTTCTCGGTTTAAGAGAATACTGACTAAATCCGTAGTAGATGACACCTATGATAGCATCCATATCCATTTCTTTAGTTGCTTCAATCGCTGGAACTTCCATTATTCCCTCTATATTCTCAAGCGTATCATCTGAAACCACAGAAACCCATAATGATGAATTATTATTCCCATTCTTAACCCCTGTTTGTACTTTGGTACTGTTATTAAAGCTCGCTCCAGTATCGCTTGATATCATCCATTCCCCAAATGGATTTAATCGTGGATTAGAAATCTTAACTTTACCTCCTTGATTAACCATTCTAACGAGCATTCCTTCATATTTCTCCATCCCTCTATTTACTCGACCAGCACTGTCACTTACTGGAAGTTCAATTGGAGCTATTTCTGCCTTGTTTCCTGTTTTGGTTACAGAACTAACAAGCATTTGAGTAAAACCGTAGGATTCTTCAATTGTTCCAGTCACTTCCACTTCTTCTGTTCTCCATAGTTCTAATAAGTCTGAACTTCCTGAAATACGAATTCCTCCCCATTCTTTAGCATCTTTATCTTGAATATAAACATCCTCTAAATCATAGGGCTTAGCACTTGATGTTACATAGCCTCTAACTGTAACTGTTTGACCTTTATATGGACTTGCATCAGATGTTGGATCTAAAACATATTGTAAATCTGGGATGGTTAAACCACCATCACGTACTGTATAAAATGCAGTAGCTCCTTTTGCTTTACTTGCTGAAAATGGGCTGTAGCTTGTGTTTCCATCGTTATCTGTTGCTGTAATGTAATATTTGATAATTGTCCCGTCAGCAAAAGCTGGAATAGCACCTTCATATTCATCGGTAGACCCTGCTTTCAATGACAATGTTGTTTCCGTAAAATCAGGATTATCCTTATTTCTATCATCAGTATAGTATAATTTCTGATTATCAACTGTCCCGTTGAAATCTATAATTTTAGCACTTATCTTTAAATTATCTGAACTAGATGGGACCAGTGGAGTTCTTGTAACTTCCGTAATACTTGGTGGTGTATCGCCTACTTTATAATGGCTCTTAGCGAATGGATTTAATTCATAACCTCTACCAGTACCTGCTGAACACCCATTTTGAGAGTGCATAATTATACCCTTTAATGACTCATATTTTGTTCCAACAATAGGAGCAACAAATTCTCCATCACTTTGAGGACTTGAGGGGTTTACTAGAGTTCTTCCTGGAATTTTTTGTACTAAGAATCGATCAGATACATTAATCACGTTCCCATTTTCATCCGATACATCAAAGCTGACTCTATTTCCACTAAAGACAGAAACAGAAACAACTGTTACATTATTAAACTGAACAAAAGAACCTTCCCATTCTTCACCTGTCACATAAATATTTGATCGTGTGTTATCATTTAATTTTCCTAAATCTAAAACTTGTGCAGTTGGAGCAGATACTGAACCAATTACTTTCACAGATGAATTGTCCAATGGGAAAACTTGAGTTTCTCCTTGATAGTTGCCTACCTTACCTGTAACCTCAATGATCATTCCTGAAACGAGGTTGTCAAGTTTACTTACAGGTTGACTTTGACCACCTCCATCGGTGTATACCCCATGAATCTGAACTCCCCTAAAGTTTCCCATCCCACTGGATGAAGTATCCAAGATATGAACCCCTGGTCTGTACCCGCCATTCACAGATCCAGATGCCAGTTCTGTAAGGTTGCCATCATGCATAACGATCCCAATTGTCTTAATCTCTTGATCATCATAAGAACTCAAATCTTTACAATCAGCCAAATCTGTAGGGCTGACATATTGGATATCCCGAACTGAAACGGCTGTTTGAGCCAATGACATAGTGGCCATTAATAGACCAGTAATTAGAATTGAAAGTTGTTTTTTCATTGTATTGTTTATTTAATAATTGCAAATTTTCCTTTATATAAATCTCCTGTTTCAAGGTTTTTGACGGTAAAAAGGTACAAACCTCGAGCTATAATCTGGGTATTCTCTGTTAGTAAATTCCAGCCATGCTCACCGCCACTAAAAACATTCTGGCTGGGGTTTTCTGACCCAAAAGTCTGATTCCATCGAATGTCATCACCATTATAATCATCGTGGTGTGTAATTTTATCTAAAAAATCACCCGCTAAAGTAAATACATTAATCTCGCAATGTTTGGGTAGGTTAGCAAAATATAATTTTCTACTTTGCTCTTGAAAGCTACTTATTCCCTCCCAACTTGCACCAGCATAGTAAGGGTTTGGATATACAAACGGCTCGTTTTTAGTAATACTTTCATTGATAGGTTTACCAGCAAAAGCTCTAAAATTATTTGAAACAGAACTTGATTCTAAACTTTCTAAATTATTTTCTTCGTTGCCTCTATCAAATGCTGTAACGGATACTGCATATTGCCAACCATTTAGCACTTTTTCAATAGTATACTTATACTGATACTCGCTTCCATCAATGATAATTGGCTTGTCTAATTTTACAGAAGCAAAACCCGTTTCATAACCATAACCATTATCTCGGATATCATATTCTGCAATCTTAACAAGATCTCTTTGTAGATTCGGAACATCTGTAACATCAAAGCCTAACTTTGTCATGTACAAACGATATCCTTCAAAATCTTTTTCTTGACTGATTGGATCAATACTTCTCTCTGAATTATCCTGCCAAAAAATTTCTATTTTATTATCAGAAGTTATAATTTTTGTGTTCGGTATATCAGGGGGAGATGGTAACACAAATCGAGTAAGTAATCCATCGCCATTATTATCCTCTCCATCATCTAAAATACCATTAAAATTGATATCCTCGCCATTGTATGCTGTCTGAGCCCAACTGGCATTTGATAAAAATGTACTTCTCTGAAACGCATTATTGTCTGAATTTGGATTGCCGTCCTCTTTTTTTCTGGCAAAAATAAAAGCATAACTCACCTTAATTTGATCGCCAGGTTCAAAATTTAAGAATGGCCCAACTGAGACTAAATCCGAACGATTCCCTAAATCATTGAGTTGCTCTTGATAGCTTTTAGAACCGCAATTAGAATTTGAACTATTGTTTTGATTCCAGCATTGTTGATCATTCAAACCCTTGGTTAGCTTTTGATAACGGGTATTGTCATTTGTTGGTTGAAAATATACTGGATCTGAAGTGCTATTAAACTGCCAAGCATTATAATGAGCTTTGAACCTAGGGTTTGAAATTGGGTGTTGAAACCCATTTTTATCCTCAGCACCTAAAAACTTTTGTCCAACATAACTATCCGTGAAACCCTCGTCTCCAGAATGATCATAACAGTAGGCCATTTGTAAACTGTCTAAATATCCATTACCACCTTTGTTATAAAAAGCTGCTCCACCACTACCTGCTGGTGTTACGTTAATATTTCTAACTACCGCATTCGCCCACAAACCAAAATAGGCACTATCAATCGTGTATTCTCCGACATTTTCAATGTCAAAATCAAGAATGACAAAAAAGTCACTGAATCCATAGTTCCAATTAAATGAGCGAGATTTCACCTTAACGAACAATGGGTCTATATGTCCGCCTATCTGAATCTGTGTGCCCGGAACTTGGACATTAACATCAGAATAAACTCCTATAAAATCTTGATGCGATATCGCGTCAGGACTGTAATAAGGACTGTTTCTGAGCGAGGAAAGTTCTTCAAGAATATCACCCTGCTCTGGATAAAACTCAAATCCTGCCGCACCTGTACTATACCCTTGTGGAGCATCAACTGCAGCTGTACTCACACCTACTGTGGCCCCGTTAATCAGCCCTCCAAACCAAATACCACTCTCAAAGAGGTGCTCCACTCCACTGCCCGCTGGATACTCCCCTGAAGGATTTCCAGAACCATTCTTATACCCTCTAAAGGCATTTCCGTATGTTCCAGAATTGGTGACATTTAATCTTACATTGGAAGAAGATGTTGTTTTCTCGTCAAAAGTTTGCCCCACGAGCTCGGTAGAAACAAAAACGAGGGTAAGTATGGTAAATAAATACTTCATTAAGATTTAAATGCGATACAAATATACTCCGAAGATACACTCACTTTAGCTTAATAAACTAAAATTTTGACTTTGGTTTGGTTACAAATACCGACTTGATATAATTCGGTTCGTAAGAGGTTAAATCTACATAATCATTTCTTGCCCACTTTTGCAATGCTTCCCATAATAAATCCTTTGCATATAATGCTGATTTAGAATGTTTTAATTCTTTATCTTTATCCAATTCATCGATAAACTTAATAGCACCCGAACCAATAATAGCTGTGTTATTCTTTTCAATTCTAATTTCAGAATTTATCGCGACAAAATGTTCATCAACTAATGGGTTTAACTGATAATCATAAATGCCCATATATGCATTACTCCTTCTAGCATCTACCAAAGAGATTACTTGGTTCACTGATGGATACTCTTTCAGGGCAATACCAGCCAATCCTCTCAGAGTTGAGACCGCTATTAAGGGAATGTCTGCACCAAAGCAAACCCCTTTCGCCAAACTACTTCCTATTCTTAGTCCAGTATATGAGCCAGGTCCATCACTTACGACAACACCATCAAGTTGATTGAACGACAGGCCTGATAGAGCCATTACCTCGTATACAAAAGAGGCCAAGTGTACCGAGTGTGAATTGGGCTCTTCAATAAATTTCTCTTGAATAATTTCACCTTGCATGTATAAAGCAACAGAGCATATCTGATTAGAAGATTCTATAAGAAGTAAACGGGGCATTATTTTTTTATTTTGGCATATGCCCAACTCTTACAAAAAGGCACCTTCCATCGTGTTCTTATATCATGAAGACTATTTACGGAATTATCAAAGAAAATAGAAGAATCTGTAATTTTCTTTAAATCATAAGCTGATTGAATATCAGCCATTCGAACAATGACAATTTCGTCATTTTCTTGAAAAGCTAAATTCATTCGATTGAATAAATCAATCTGTAAGGTTTGGTCAATTTCTTGGAAAATAGCTGTAGATCGATCAATGGAACACCCACTTGCTGGCTCAAAATCTTCATCAGCACCCAAAACTAAAATTTGATTATTAAATATCTGGAAACTGGCTTTCAACTGTGACCCATGGGCAGACCAAACTTGACAAAAAATATCAAATTTTGCATTTATTTCATCTGCCTCATGAGTTGTCAACTTTCGGTTAGAGGTAAAAATCCAAACCCGGCCGTTTCCAGTAAGACTATCAAACATTACGCAAAGGTAACCTTAATCTCATGTAATATTGTAGCCTAAAATGTTGAATTAAATTAAAGATGAATTACTTCATCATATGCCGCAGCACATGCCTCCATGATAGCTTCACTCATTGTTGGATGAGGATGAACAGTCTTTATCATTTCGTGCCCGGTCGTTTCAAGTTTTCTGGCTGAAACTACCCCAGCAATCATTTCTGTAACATTGGCCCCAATCATATGGCATCCCAAAAATTCGCCATATTTAGCATCAAATATGACTTTAACAAATCCTTCTTTTGAACCACTGGCACTTGCTTTACCGCTGGCACTAAATGGAAACTTACCAACTTTGATGTCGTATCCTGCTTCTTTAGCTTTAGCCTCGGTATATCCTACTGATGCAATTTCTGGCCAGGTGTAGGTGCATCCCGGAATATTTCCATAATCCAAAGGAGCTACGTGCTGACCACTAAATTTTTCAACACAGATAATTCCTTCTGCACTAGCAACGTGAGCAAGAGCAGGACCATGAACAATATCTCCAATGGCATATACCCCTGGAACATTCGTTTGATAATAATCATCTACTGTTACCTTCCCATTTTCTGTTTTAATCCCTAGATTTTCTAATCCAATATTTTCGAGATTTGTCTGTATCCCTACGGCAGAAAGAACGATGTCACATTTGATGGTTTCCTGGCCTTTGGATGTTTTTACTTTTACCTCACAACCTTTTCCTTTCGTATCTACCGATTCGACAGAACTATTCGTCATGATGGTCATTCCTTTCTTCTTGTATAACTTTTCGAGTTCTTTAGATACATCTGCATCCTCATTGGGCACAATGCTTGGCATAAATTCTACCACCGTTACTTCTGTACCCATGGCAGTGTAAAAGTATGCAAACTCCATCCCTATAGCTCCACTACCAACAACCACCATCTTCTTAGGCTGTTCTTTGAGCACCATAGCTTCATGATAACCTACTATTTTTTCGCCATCAATAGGAATATTTGGCAATTGACGTTCTCTAGCTCCAGTTGCAAGTATTATGTGCTTGGCACTGTGCGTCTCTTTTTTTCCATTATTATCGACACTTACTTGACCCTTGGCTATCACTGTTCCAAAACCCGTAAGAATTTCAATCTTATTCTTCTTCATCAAAAACTGAATTCCTTTACTCATTC